>CAYTLX010000337.1:0-2937 GCA_964438645.1 uncultured Saprospiraceae bacterium
CCTTCAAATAATTAGATGGAATCCCCAAATAATAGGGCAAAAATAACGCATTAGCACCGTCTTCAATGGTCTTTGTCAATTCGTCAAAATGGGGCCCAAAACTCTCCAATTCTATATCTACCCACTTGATTTTCAACCCATTACGTGCCATCGCTTTGGATGCATTCTTATGGATAAAAGCGGGTGCAACCACCATGCTTCCTTTGGGCAACAAACCAAATAAGACATCCAAAGGCTCTTGCCCAAAAGCATATACGGCTTGCGCCGAAAGATACTTTTTTGCAGCCATTTCTAGTTCTTCCACAGCGTCTTGGCTAGGGGAGTCTTTTAACATTTTTTGCGCAAGCGTCCAATCTGTCTCATGAATCGACATCGTTCCAAACTTGGGCGTTGGCGCTTGATCTTCTTTATTAAATATCTTTTTTATCCAGCTGGCCATTTTTTTACTTTTTTTGGTAAAGTTCAAAGAACATCAAGGGATTGAATAGGCATCCAAAACCAAAATTTTCTTAACTTAGCACCAAAGATAATAAAATGCCCACAAACAATTGGAAAGAAGCGCTAAAACGAACCAGCTTGATGGGATTAAATGCGACGGAAGTCACTCCCGAGTTAAAAGATTTTATCAAAAATCACAAGTTTAAAGGCGATGAAGCCCAACAAATATTGGCTAGTATTAGCTTGTTGAGCCTACAAGAGCGGGCGCATTTTTCCTTCAAGAAAAACCATAAAAAAAGCAATTTGACTCCATTTCCAGAAGAGTCAAAATACATCTCTCAGTATCAGTATGGGCTGCTTGCGCAAATATTAAATAAAGATTTTCAATGGGCGATGTATGAATTTATCACCATTATTCGTACCCAAAAGCGGTTGATTCCAGCGTTTTTAATTCCTGATTTAATAGATTATGGGCTTTCGGAAACGTGGTTTAAACCGTGGATAGAAGAGCTAACGGGTTTACAAGGTGCTTGGGCGCTCAGCCATATCAAGACATGGGAAAAAAGATACGGACAAATACAGTCGGGACATTGGCAAGCTCCGACTTCTATCGAAAAAAAGGTTTTTCCATTGCTCAACCTAAATAGTCCACTGCCTAACTTAACGCATATCGTTCCTTACTTGAATTTTCCTTCTCCGTTATGGTCGTTGAAGTTTTCACAAAAGATACACGAATACATCCAAAGTTGTATTAAGTTGCCGAATATAGACATTCATACGCAAGATGACATTGAAGATATTATTCATTTTGCTTCTTATCTTACCGATAGTAACGAGCCTAATTTTTGGAAGGAAGATGAATATAATAAAATATGGTCTGCATCTTTATTGCGCTATAACCAAGTATTAAAATTTCGGCTCGGATTGTCCACGAACAAAAACTAAGAAGGTCTTCCAATCCCCGTCTAAAGGAACATACCCATTTTGCGCAAGCTGCTCCAAGTAGGTTGAATCCGTCGTTACTCTCGTCAACACAATGGATTCTTCGTCCCATTCCCAACTGGTGCGAACCAAAAGATGGCGTTCTAAATTTGAATTAAGCGTTGCCCAATTTTTAATATTAGGCGAAAGCCCGACAACCGTATCTCTGGGTATTTTTTGCGAAAGCAACGCTATATCTTCCAACTGAAGACGGTCTCGCTTATAGCGCCCCCAATCCACCACCGTCGCTATCAAACTATACGATAAAATACTGATTATCAACGCTTTCCAAATTTTTTGCCCACGCTTGGCTAACTTAATTTTTTGTACGACAGCATTAATTTCTTCCGCCCAAAAAATCCCTACCGACAATGCATAATACGGAATACCACTAATGAGATAAAAGGAATGACTCTTGGCGCTCAACGCTATCGGTAAGCTCGAACTAATCCCAACCAATAAAATCCACAAGGCAAATCGTTGATGATTTTTGGGCTTGGGCAAGCCTGTGGGATTCTTCCGAAAATATAGCCATAACAAAATGGCCGCACCATAAATCGGAGCATATTGCACCATCATATCCTGAATAATAGACAGATGCTCCACCAAAGTATTGCTCATCTCTCGGTGCCCCGAAACCGATGGAATGACTTGTTGGCGTAGGTAATTCGCAAAAAATGTTCGCCCTGCAGGTTGAATATATACATTGACCCCAACAATTATAAATCCAAAAATCAAAGCGGTCGTTTTATATACCGCTCTAAAAAATGGATACCTAAACCCCTTGGCTTGAGTCCACTGGCTTGCCAACCAATACAATCCAAAAGCGACAAGCGGAAATAAACCTAAAGGCCCTTTCGTCAAAATCGCCATCCCCATCAAAACACCTGCTAAAACAGCATACAGAAAATGATCTTTTCGGGAGCCGACAAAAATGGCCCAAATAGACCATAACCCCCACAAAGACAAGGTGTTATCAATCATATTTTGGGCAAAACTCCACATAATCGTAGGCACCACATACCACAAAAATAAGACAGGCCATGCGGCAAAAATAGAATATCTTTTTTGCGTAAGCGACCGAAAAAAATAGGTAATTGTCATAATATGCAGCACCAAAATAACCGTCTGATAAATATTTTCTACATAAAATCCATCTCCAAAGAACCGAAAGAACCAAGATTCTAACCAAAACATCAAAGGCGGGTGTTCATAAAAAACAGCGCTATGCTCTATCTGGAATTTTTTTTCGGTAAAATTATGATAAATCGGTGACCAAAACCCGCCATCCCCTACGGCCATATTATGCGCAATAGTACCGTATATCGAGCCATCCGTAAATAACCCAAAATCAGACATTCGCGGTAAATATAGTAGCCCAATCAGCACTAAAACCGTGAAATATAATAGTTTATGATAGTTTTTGTCTTGCATCGTTAGGGCGAAGATAGGGAAAAAGTTGAGAAGTTGAGTCGCTTCGCTGGTTGAGTCGCTTGTCCTGCGGACTTCGCTGGTTGA
>CAYTLX010000338.1:0-2932 GCA_964438645.1 uncultured Saprospiraceae bacterium
ATACTACCGAAAAAGAGCTGATGAAATCTTCCCACTTCGAAGTCATCAAAAGAATTCGGAAATACCCTAAGAAGTCTAGCAAAAAAAAGAAACACCGCAGGCATTAACTTATAAAAAAAAAGAGCAAACTTCGTTTGCTCTTTTTTTATTTTAACTTTCCAAAAGTTTGAAACTTTTGGAAAGTTGAATAAATAAAAAAAATTAATTCCGTAGGGGTTTATTAGTCGTCAACATGTGCTGAATCCGCTCCAAGGTCTTCTGCGTCCCCAATAGGCTCAAAAAGGCTTCTCTTTCGATATCCAATAGATATTGCTGAGACACTTTTTGTGGCCCCGTCAAATCTCCACCACACATCACATAGGCTACTTTTTGAGCAATCAAGGCATCATGCTCACTAGCATAGTGACCAAGTTTCAATTCATTGACAGCCATATACAAAGCCCCTAATCCACGACGTCCCAAAACATATACATCGTCCACCGTTGGTGCTACGTAGTGCTTAGACAATTCCAACACTTTTTCTTTAGCTCTTGCAATAGCTTTTGGCGTATTGATGACCACATGATCCTTCGATCTATCCAAATAACCTTGCGTAAATGCCTGATCAGCAGATGTCGCCACTGATGCCAAAGCTATGGTCTTAAATCTCTCGATTAAAGTAGGAATCTGGACTTTCCCTGGGTCAAATTCTTTGGCTGCACGCAAAGCAAACTCTTTGGTACCGCCTCCACCAGGAATCAACCCAACACCAACTTCAACCAAACCGATATAGGATTCTGCACCCGCCATGACGGCATCAGAGTGCATCGCTAATTCACAGCCACCCCCGAAAACGTATCCTTGAGTCGCCATCACTACTGGAACCCCGCAATGGCGCACACGCATAGCGGTTTGTTGGAATAAATTGACTGCCATATTCAGTTCATCAAATTCTTGTTCATACGCCAGCATAGCCACCATCATTAGATTAGCACCTACCGTAAAGTTTTTCGCATTATTACCGATAACCACCCCTTTCCAAGGACCTTGCTCGGCAATATCAATAGTTTCGTTGATACCACGAAGGATACCTTCGCCGATGGCATTCATCTTGCTTTTGAACTCAAGGCAAAGGACACCATCGCCAATGTCGTGCACATGCACTTCAGGATTTTCAAAAATCAACTCCTTATCGCGGTAGTGATCGAGAATAACAATGCCTTCCCGTCCAGGAATAGATTGATACGTTTTTGAAGGAATATTATAGAACTTTGGCTCCCGATTTTCAAGCGTATAAAATGATGATTTACCAGAAGCGACCATATCTTTGACCCATTGGGCGACAGATTCACCTTGGGCTTCCGCCAAATCTATACCTTTTTGGACACCGACCATGTCCCAATACTCAAAAGGACCAACATCCCATCCAAAACCTGCTTTCAAAGCATCATCAATGGCATATAAGTCATCGGCGATTTCTGGAATCCGATTAGAAACATAAGCAAATAGACCAAGCAAAGACTGCTTTACGAGTTCTGCGCCTTTATCTTCTGCCCTAAAAAAGTATTTGATGCGTTGCGCTAGGCTATCCATCTGTTTGACAGCAGCTAGGCTAGGCAATTTGGGTTTTTGGCTAGGTGCATATTCTTTAGTGTCTAGATTTAGGGCTAGAATTATCTTCCGACCTTTTTCATCTTTCTTTTTAGTCCTTTCGTAAAAACCTTTTCTAGTTTTATTTCCCAAAAATTTATTATCAATCAAAAACTGAAGGTAATCGGGAATCACAAAATTAGCGGCTTGTTCGTCATCTGGGCAGTTTTCACGAATACCGTTGATGACATGCACCGCCGTATCATGCCCCACCAAATCTCCCAATCTAAAGGTACCTGTCTTTGGACGACCAATAGCTGGCCCTGTCAAAGCATCTGCTTCAGTGATGGTCAACCCTAATTTTTGCGTAAGCTGATAAATCTTAGCCATCGAATACACCCCTACCCGATTGGCAATAAATGCGGGGGTATCTTTACACAAAACCGTCTTTTTGCCTAAATATTCATCTCCAAAATTCATAAAGAAATCTACCACTTCGGGCTTCGTCTCCGCCGTAGGGATAATCTCCAACAACCGAAGATAACGCGGCGGATTAAAAAAGTGAGTCCCAACAAAGTGTTGGCGGAAGTCTTCACTTCGCCCTTCTAACATCATGTGGATAGGAATACCCGACGTATTAGAAGAGATTAAAGTACCTAGGGTACGATATTTTTCGACATTGGCAAAGACCTGATGCTTAATATCTAGTCTTTCGACAACGACTTCAATCACCCATTGGCAATCTTTTATGTCCTTCAGATTGTCATCAAAATTACCTGTTGCAATCCTTGCGGCAAATGAATTATCGTAAAGCGGAGCGGGCTTTGACTTTATCGCTGCCTTTAGCGATGCATTGACGATGCGATTGCGTGCGGCTGGGTTATTTTTATCTTTTTCTTCTAGGTCAAAAGGCACAATGTCCAACAATAGCACTTCATAGCCTGCATTGGCTAAATGGCATGCGATTCCCGAGCCCATCACTCCAGAACCCAAAACGGCAACTTTATTAATTTTGATCATTTTTCTTAGGTATTTTATTCGGAGCCCGAAGTTAGGTAGTTTTAATCAATTTTGTGGTATATCCTTTCGGAAAAAAGACGAAAATGGTGAATTGGTAAAAATCTCCGCAAATATTGTTCAATTGTGCTATGTTTTTTGTCGAGGGTTCAGTTGTGCAGTGGCACAATTGTTCAAATGGCTAGCCGAGTGACGTTATTGCTTGATTTCTTGGGTTGTCCACCCCCAAATTTGTGTGACCTTTTTTCCTTTTTTTGAGACTCTCGGCAAATTTGACCCCGCCAGCGACCTCCAAGGGGTAGATGGTTCTGGTTATAGGTTTTTGGTTCTACTTATGGATTTGGAT
>CAYTLX010000339.1:0-2919 GCA_964438645.1 uncultured Saprospiraceae bacterium
AAATAACTTGACTTTTTGGGTGCAAACTAAGTGGCGGCATTCCGTTGTGGCGGCGGTTGCAACTGAAATTAGCACTGTGTGGGAGAATTTACTCGGTCAACTTCACCAAAAGTATCCCAAATCAATCAATAAGTCGGCAGAATAACGTTCTTGTATCAACAATCTGCTACTTTGTGATGTTTTGCGTATCTTGAAGGCTAAAATAAGTTTGCTTTCGCAAAAAAAGAGAAAATGCTACCAAATCAAGAGACAAAAATGGTCGATAATCAATTACAACTCAATACCATTGAAGAAGCTATCGCTGATATTAAAGCGGGCAAATTGATCATCGTTGTGGATGATGAAGATCGAGAGAATGAAGGCGATTTTATTGCGGCAGCAGAGTTAATCACTCCTGAGACCATTAATTTTATGTCTTTGCATGGGCGCGGATTGATATGTACACCTATCGAAGAGTCTAAGGCAGACACACTTGATTTGCCGTTGATGGTCAATAAAAACACAGCTTTGCATGAGACGGCCTTCACGGTTTCTATTGATTTGATTGGGGATGGATGTACGACGGGTATTTCGGCTTATGATCGGGCGACTTGTGTCAAAGCATTGAGTGATGATAAATATGGCGCAAGCGATTTTGCGCGCCCAGGGCATATTTTTCCCTTGCGGGCAAAAGCGGGGGGCGTACTTAGGCGTCCAGGGCATACCGAAGCGGCGGTGGATTTGGCGAAGTTAGCGGGTTTGAAGCCCGTCGGTGTCTTGATTGAAATTTTGAATGAAGATGGCTCGATGGCTCGGCTTCCGCAATTATTGAAAATTGCCAAGAAGTTTAACCTAAAAATCATCTCTATCAAGGATTTGGTAGCGTATCGGATGAATCACGAGCGATTGATTGAGCCCATCAAGACTTGGCAGGTAGATAGCCCTTTCGGAAAATTAGAAATTACTTCTTTTAAGCAATTGACGACAGATGATGTCCACTTTGCCATCAAAGTAGGAGAGTGGCAGGAAGATGAATCGGTCTTGGTGCGCGTTCACTCGGCTCCTAGACCTGATGAGTTGCTGACTTCGCTCTTTGACCGACGCAACAAAAGCTTTTTTACAGCTATGGAAACTATTGCGGAAGCTGGAAAAGGATTGATGCTCTATATGAGACATGGCGACAAAGGTAGCCCAATTGAATTATGGTTGGATCGTATGGCAAATGGCGGGAAAGATATTAAGCCCAAAATGGATAAAAAGGATTTTGGGGTTGGTGCTCAGATTTTGCGCTCGATGAAGGTGCGCAATATTGTGTTGATTTCTAGTCGTGAACGCAATTGGGTGGCTCTTGAAGGGTACGGACTGAAGATTGTCGGGTATCATGGCTTGGCTTAAGTTTTAACAGATTACCGCAAACCGCTGCGGCAGCCCCAAAGGGCGAAGCCCGTCCCAAAGACCAAAGCGAAGCGTCCCAAAGACCACTAGCCCGTTCATTTCCAAGTCCAATAAGGCTTCTTCATCAAAACTGAATTATAATATCTAGCATCTCCAGTAACTTCCCGACCGAGCCATCCTGGTTTGTCAAAATGTGAATGCTCATCAGGCAGCTCAATCTCGGCAATAGTTAGTCCTGCATTATCTCCATGAAATTCATCAACTTCAAAGTATAAGTCATTGTTTGTCAATATAATATGTCTTGTTTTTTTAATAATTCCTGGTTCGCAAATAGCTAGTAAATCGTTAGCTTCCGAAAGGGTTATTTCTTTTTCAAATTCAAATCTAGTGGTGCCACTCTGGTTGCTGATTCCTTTGATGGTCAGGAAGGCTTTGTCATGTCTTATGCGTACTCGGACAGTTCTTTCAGGCACTGTAGAAAGGAATCCCTGAATGATTTTTGTCTTTTTAATTGCGTATTTTTTGTACTCACCTTTGACAAGGAATTTTCTTTCTATTTCTTGGTTGCTCATGATGTTATTGCAGGTTTGAAGAGACAAAAATAGTCGTTTTATAGGTTCTTCGGCGTTTGTAGCGGGTTTTCATTTTTGGAAAATTGTATCTAGTTTGGCTAGAACGGCTCGAAAGAGCCTATGGAATGCCGAAGGCACTTTGAATGCTATGTTAGTAGCCTTTGAACAAAAATAGGGAAAAAAAGTCAATTTCAAAAGGCATTTCAAAACCCACTTGAAATGACGAAGCACCGTTTTATACGTACCACGATGGAACTAAAATATATATAAAAATGTCATTTGCTGGACTGCGATGTGCGAAATATTAGTTTCTTACTGTTTTTTTGCTTAATTTGGCGTGAGATTATCGAATAGTAAGCAGGTAGTAAATAGTTACTAATAAACAATGAATTATGAAATGGACACGACTAAATGGACAAGCCATTGAGCAATCCATCGTCAAGGCGGTGGAAGATGTGCTTGTCCAAGAAAAACAATTGGGCAATAAGCTCAAAGTTTACATCGGTACAGACTCTCAAGTCTATGGTAAGCGAGCTAATTTTGCAACAGTTATTGTATTTTTGCGAGAAAAGAAAGGTGGTTTTATGTTTGTGAGTAAAGACCGCATTGAGCGTGTGATGAGCTTAAAAGAACGAATGATAACGGAAGTAGCTCGTTCGGTAGAAGTGGCGTACTCGCTTTGTGATGTCCTTGACAAACATCATGTCGGACTCGAAGTCCATGCCGATATTAACACAGACCCCAACTTTAAGTCTAACGTAGCGCTAAGTGAAGCCATGGGGTATATTATGGCAATGGGATTTGAGTTTAAAGCAAAACCCAATGCTTTTGCTTCTTCTTCTTGTGCGGATAAGATGGTGTAGATGGCATCTATAGCTAAGGAATGGAGCAAATTTTATTTTTGCAATTGTGCAACTGAATGGTTCGGTCATTTTTTTGGCAAAAAAATAGCAATAAACCCAATAAACACGGG
>CAYTLX010000340.1:0-2904 GCA_964438645.1 uncultured Saprospiraceae bacterium
AAAAATTTTGAAATGCGGAAGTTTTATATGAATTTGTGGCGGATATAAGTAAGTTCTACAGCATAAAAAATAAAAAACGGTAAAATATGAAAATGAAATCAACAAAAATCACATCAACAATCTTACTCTTATTTGTATTAATGTCAATCGGAAAAACCCAAAATTGTTATTCAGTAATAGCGGATATGTCAGGGGTTGATACCAATCCTTATCAAACTGAACTGGAAACCACTGCTTGTGAATTAAAAGCAGCCTTTCCTGTAGAATTGCAAAATCAATTCAAGGTTTTTGATTTTGGGTCGTATAGCTTTAATGAAAAGATGGAAGGTGGATTTCAAAATATTTGGGAAAAGGTCGTGCAAGATATCGAAGAAGAATTTTCTTTCTATGTTATATTTGGAAAAGAATCGGATAGCAGAGGGGTCTATTCAAAGTTTTGGTTTGACATGAAGCTGCCACAATCAAGTTTCTTTTCTTGTTTGGATGATACGGATATTCAACAAATTAATTTGCAAGTAATGGCTTTACTTAATGCTGGTAATTATACGAATGTGTATGATTATGCCAATAAAGAAATAGAAGCTATGATATACATTAAAGCAAAAATTAGTTGTCAGGAGCTATGCTTCAATGGCATTGATGATGATGGTGACGGTTGGACTGATTGTAACGACCCGGATTGTTATGAAGGAGAAAAGAAAAAGAATAAACAAGGACACAATAAAAATTTGTGTAAACCACAAGCATTATTTGTAGAGTATTCGAATCAAAAATTTGGCTTTGATGATAATAAAATAAAATCTTATCCGACATACTCAACTCCACTGGGAGATGGTATTCCATGGAAATCTTTGGGTGTGGGTGTTGAAGATCAAGTGACTATTAAGTTTTCTTCAGGAGCAATACTTCAAGATATTACTTATCAAGCTACAGGGGTAGAAATATTATCTGGGAATACACCACAAGGTTATGAAGAAACCATCACTATTAAAAGCAGTAGTGTTACAAATGATGCAAAAATTAAAGTGTTGGATATAGATGGTAACGTGATTGGTGGATTGATGGTGGTCGTGCTACCTGCCAAAGAAATGATATTGAATCTCGTTCTTATGAAGCGACCGGAGGATGCAGATTACCCAAATGTCAATTTTACTATTCCTGATATGACAGAGGTGATGAATAATACCTTTAAACAAATAAATATGTCATGGACGGTAAATCCTATAGATAATTACGAATGGGGATTTGATGAAAATAATGACTTAAAACTTGATGAAGACGAGACCTATAATATCTACTCTCATGTATTCGAAAAAGAGCCTATTTTATTGAGTAAGTGGTTTCCTAGTGACGACACTAAAATTTCAACTTACTTTTTGTATACTTTTATAAAGGATGAAAATGGGTTTACCTTTGAAGAGGATATGTTTGGTGCCGTAAGTTCAGGTTACCAACATAATAAAAGAACAATGGCACATGAGAATGGTCATAGAATAGGATATAATCATCCTTGGGAAGACGAACAAAACAATGGTTACAAACTTTATGACGATGCAGACGCATAAATGGATTATCTGGGTATATTAACCGGATTTAAAATAAGAGCATACCAATGGATAAATTAATTATACTAATCTTAGCCCTGTTTTTGTGGAATCAGATAGGAATTTCGCAGCTATTAACCGATGAACAGGCAGTAGTGCAAATGCTTAGAGGTGAATCAATAGAGGGGGAATTCACGTGGAGAGCAGAGGATAAATCTTTAAAAAGATTGGCATTAGATATTGTCGAAAGTGATACGGTAGTAATAAAAAATGAAAGATTATCGATGTTAGTTCGCTTTATGACAAGTACAGATAATGATCATTATAATGATTCTTTATTTCTCAATATATTATTTGAACGTGACATAAGAATTGATTCTTTTTTTTATAAATTAGGTTTCATTCCTACTCACTTTTTGAAGTCAGATTACAATCAAGCATCACTCAATAAATTGGCTTTTTTTACATCTAAAAAAAGTATTCTTTATTGGAAGCCATGGCTTTTAGATTACCTCACTTTTTTAGAAGTTGATTCCATTGGCTCTGCTCTAATATATTTGAAAGAGAACTTTGATTGTATCAAACAGCTCAATTCAGACTTAGGTGATTATACACATTTTGATACACTCGACATAAATATCAATCTAGTACGATTGGGGGTGCTTGATGATACTCTTGTGGTCAATGATGTAATTAAAAAACATGAAGGTGGTCGAAGGTCAATGTACAAATATTTGATTGAAAAATTGTCAAAAATCAGGACACAATACGCCTTTAGTAAAATAGGAGAAATTATGCTCAGAGAAGATTTTCCTGTTTACGAAAAAAGACGAATAAATCACTTAGCTCTTTCTTCATTTCTTGTATATGTAAAAAATTTTCCAGACAAAGTAAAAAAACGACAAGTTGTTATGAGGAGAGGGGCAATTGTTAAATATTCAAAAAAATTTGGCAAGGACTATTCAACAGATGAGTATCTCGAAATGGCAAGAGACTGGTATCGTAAGAATAAAGATAATTTGGAATTGGATTATGATAAATTTTAAAGGGTTGGTCAAAACACTGTAGAACACAGGCTATGACGGTCAGTGTCACTAAACGCGCCACCGCCGCATAGCCGTAGCCGTTAGACTCTAAAAAAACGCCCCCAAAAATTTCAAAAAATCGTTAAAAAGCCTTACCTTGGTGCAATCATAAAAAAGATGGTATATGCCCATCATGATAGGAGAAAACCGGAATCAAATGTCGATGTTCGGCTTGTACAGGAAAGACTCAAAAGGTCTTTGAATGGCTTACAAACGTTATATTGGGGCTATTTTAAGCCTTTCTCCGCCCTTTTTTTAAGACGAAATTTATCTCC
>CAYTLX010000341.1:0-1245 GCA_964438645.1 uncultured Saprospiraceae bacterium
CGCTTGTCCTACGGACATCGCTGGTTGAGAAGTTGAGTCGCTGCGCTAGTTGAGCCGCTTGTCCTACGGACATCGCTGGTTGAGAAGTTGAGTGCTACCGCCCGAGCCTGAATAAAACGTGCTCGCCCAATACGCCAAAACAAAAGCGCAGCGCCCTAATACCCAATAAGTTTACTCATAAAAATAATAAATCTGCGTCTGATACTCTTGGGGATTTTGGGTATCGTTAGGGCCCACTAGATATTTTTCAAGTACTGCTCCAGATTGTTTTAGACCTTTTTGAGTCATATATTTTTCAAGTGCCATGTGCATGTCGTAGGATTGGTCATAGCTTCCTATAAACTCCAACATTGCACCTTTACGCGCAGGGAGTGCAAAGACTGTAATAGGTGAAGCGTATTTACTATCTAACGCGACAGGAAAAGCTGGAGCCATGTCTGATTCCTTTTTCTTTTCGTCATAGGAGTAATAAATACCAGAAGCGGGCCCCGTTGGTTTTACACCTGCTTTTGCGAGTAGAGCATAAGCTTCTCCAAAAGCAGCGTCCATTTTTTCAAATGATACGACGTTTCTGATTCCTGCAAAGGTCTGGCCAGGGTAGTCAACCAGTGAGATCGTATAGTTGGACTTAGGGGTTTCTTTGGCGACTTTTTCGCTGTGCTCTTTTAGAGAAGCCAGACCTGCTTCGTATTGTGGCCCCAGCATTTTGTCCATCATGACTCCAAACCATTTGCCGCCCCCTTTGAAATCACCATCAAAATCCCATAATACCGTGGTTTTGCCATCCTTTTCAGTGAATTTTAGCTGGGCATACATTTCATTTTCCATGTTGGGCGAAAAATTCATTACCGTTTTGATAAGTGTATTGGGTGTGCTTTCCGAAATGGTCATTTTCCCAGAGCCTACATTTTTATTATCTGATTCCCAAGAATAGTTGGCTCCTTGACCAGATGTAATGGAGCCATATTCTAGCTTCATATTAGGGTCAATGCTTAACCAAGGCGACCATTGCTTCCATTTTTTTAGGTCGTTGACTTCTTCAAAAACAATGCTTGCTGGAGCATCAATGGTGGTACTCCGTTCAATATGCGCATGTTTTGGTAGGAAAAGCGTGATGACTAAGAGCAAAGCGATGATCCCCAATAGGGCAAATAGCAATTTCTTCAAAAACTTCATGATTGTTCGATTTTAGTTGTAGAATGGGGTAAGATACTAAAATTTCACAACAATATGGTTTCTAACTTT
>CAYTLX010000341.1:1345-2903 GCA_964438645.1 uncultured Saprospiraceae bacterium
AACTTTTGGAAAGTGATTAAAACATCTGTTGATAGATAGATTGCAGTTCCTTCAAAGTTTCTTTTTGGCGAATCTCCTTAAGGTATTCTGTCACGACACCTGACAAAGGACTGTCTCCAGCCTGCGATTTGAATTCAGCCAGTATTTTCGCACCAGCAAATCTTCTTTCAGGTGACTGTGTCATATCTGTGGAGATATTTTTTATCCGCTCAAAGGTTTTGCCAAGGGTATTGGGTGCGACTTTAATAACCGTGAGCACGTAGTTGCCAAAGAAATCCACCGCTTCAAAGCCTTTGATATTGGTAAGGTTCTTTTCAAAAAAGGCCAGATGGGCAGGAGTAGGATGGTTGGCATAAATCTCTCCAATAGAAGAAAGGATGCTTTGGTTTTTGATATTTTCTAGTGGCTTTATCGCTTCTGCTGCTTGGTCGGGCGCCAGTTGGTTGATGGCAGACAATGCTGCGCCAGTCACCGTGTAAGCCAAAGTATTATCCGCCAAAATGCGCTTGAATAGTGGGATGTACTTTTTGTCCCCTGTGCCAGCAAGGATTTTTAACGCATTGGCTCTTGCCTTTGTGGATGAATCTGTTTTGGCGATTTTTTCGATGGCGGCCAAAGTGGACACATCTAATTTTTCTCCTTCTAGGGCAAACAAACCCGTCTCCCGAATACCATGATACGGGTCTTTAATCAATGCTTTCGCAAATTCCTTTAGTTTGCCTTTTTCCCGCAAGGGACTCATCAAATGCCGAACCGCATGGACACGACTGCGATAGGCGGGCATAAAATTATAGAGCTCTTGCCATGCAATGTCGCTACGATTCAAGTATTCAATCGTTCCGACAAGTGTCCCTTCTGGGTCTATTTCAACGATTACGGGGTCGATGTCTGAAGTAATGGTAAAGCTTTGTTTGCGTGCCTTCATTTCGATGCTATGGTGGGTCGCATTCCCATGGTTGTCGTAGATGTCCACTTTTAGGGGCAATAAGAAAACTTCGGGGATATTGTCTCCTTTTTGAGTTTGCTCAATCGTGATGGTGACTTGTTTTGCGGAAGCGTCATAACTGTGACTCACTTCCAACTCGGGGTGTCCTGCATGATCGTACCATTGGTCAAAAAACCAGTGCATATCCATACCGAGTTCATCTTCAAATGCCATGCGGAGTTCGTCCACTTCGACAGCGGTCAAGGCGTTAGTGGTTAAGTAGCGATGTAGGGACGCAAAAAAGGCTTCATCGCCGACTAAACTACGCAACATGTGCAAAGTCGCCCCCCCTTTATTATAAGAATGCCCATCAAACATATCTTCTCTATTACCATAATGGTAGTTGATTAATGGGTGGTACGGCGTATTGTCCAAATAACCTTGCAGCTCTTCTTCAAGGTGTTGGTCTGCTTCATCTTTGCCATGTTTGTGCTCTAACCAAAGGTACTCGGAATAGTTGGCAAAACCTTCATTTAAGGTTGTATTAGCCAAGGTTCAAAGGGGACATAATCCGCAAACCAATTGGGAAAACTCCTATTAACCCCAAATAACTCCTTCCCAATTTGAACCAAT
>CAYTLX010000342.1:0-2894 GCA_964438645.1 uncultured Saprospiraceae bacterium
GGTTTGTTTTTATTTAGGATATCTGTTTTGATGTAATCATTTTTCAAAACAGGAGCCCATTCAAAATCAGTTACTTTCGTCACCGTAAAATTATCTTTAGGATGGCTAGATAACAATTTTTTGGAAAAATTATTTTCCATTTCTTTTAATTTATCTGAATCGCAGGCGGGAAGTTCGCCTTTAACAGCTTTCTTGCCAAGCACTCCGATTTCTTTTGGCTTGATTCCGGGGTTCATTTTAACAGCCACCGCTTGCCCCGTATCTTTTCTTTGTATGATGTAGAATCCATCTTTGATGCTATTGTCAACATAAAAAGAATTAAACTGATATCGGCCACCAGTGATATAAACGGCTACATCCGTTAGGCAGGGGGAGCTTTTACTTACAATTCTTGTATTGGTACGATCCACTACGCCATTTGGATACAATACACTCAATCCTTCTTTAATGCCCAAAAAACCAACCACTAGACCATCACAGAGATGACCATGAAACTTTTCTAAATCTTGCAGGCTTAATTCGTGCTTTAAGGTCAGTCGGCCCTTGGAGAAATCCGTGTCTATGACTTGGATGGACGGGTTGTTTATGGATGCATCTTTCTTTTTTGAAGGCGTACATCCAACCATTAGTATTAAAATTAAAAAACAGAAATTTTTCATAAGACCCAATTAAAAACATATCCAGAAATAATAATGCAGAGCGTCACCACTCCGAAAAAAATGCCAATCAACTTAAAGGTCATTACCTTCTTCAAAAGCATCGCTTCGGGCAAAGATAACCCGACCACGCCCATCATAAAAGCAATGGCGGTGCCGATGGGTATGCCTTTAGCCACTAATACTTGAACCACAGGTAAGATGCCCGAAGCATTGGAATACATGGGTACCGCCAATATGGTGGCTATCGGCACTGCAAATAAATGCTCTTTTCCCATGTATTGTTCAAAAAATCCTTCTGGAATATAGCCATGCATCAATCCACCAATAGCGATTCCAATAATCACATATAGGACTACTCCTTTTAAAATATTTAGGACTTCAGCCCAAATAATCGGTAGCCGCTGCTTAAAGGTTTGTTTTTCGGCAACGAAAGCATCTTGCTCTTTCTGTGCATTCGCCAAAACCTTTTTGACCCAGGGCGTGAGATATCTTTCTAAATGGAGCTGTTGTAAAATCGCCCCAGAAATAGTCCCCAATAAAACCCCACTTACCACATAAATGGTTGTCATCTTTATCCCAAATAGCCCTATGAAAAGACCGATGGCAACTTCATTCACCAAAGGAGATGTCACCAAAAAAGCAAAGGTTACCCCTAAAGGAATGCCCCCTTTGACAAAGCCAATAAATAATGGAACCGACGAGCAAGAACAAAAAGGAGTAACTACACCAAAAAGACTAGACATTAAATACTCCGCACCATATAACTTGTTGCGGGACAGGAAGTTACGTACTTTGTCAATCGGAAAATAACTATTGATAATGCCCATTAAAAATATAATAACAAAGAGTAAAAGCAAGATTTTGGTGGTGTCATAAATAAAGAAATTTAGGGCTTCCGCCAAATGCTGCCCTTTCTCCAAATGCAATACATCAAAAACCACCCAGTCGGCTATATTCTGTATCCAGTCAAACATTTATTTAATTTTGGTGGTTCTAGTTTAGCAACAATCTGGATTTGAGCAATCACAGCTATCTGTATTCGTTATTACGAAGGAACTCCCTTTGGTCGGAAATTTCTTTTCAATCCATTTTAGGATTCCTCCACTCATATTTGCTACATTTTCATATCCGGCATTCATCAAAAAGTACGTGGCTTTTAGACTTCTTGCTCCACTTCTGCAAACCATGACGATATCTTGATTCTTGGGAATTTCGCCGATTCGATCTTCCAATTCATTTAGTGGGATATTTATGTAATTAGGTACGTCAAAAGTTACTTCCGTTACTTCTGACGGATTGCGAACATCTACGATTAATGCTCCTTCTTTAACTTTACCCATGGTCGTTGTTGGGCATATTTCTTTTGCACGTTTCATCTGTTGATTTTTTTTAATTGTTTAGGTTGGTATAGACACAAGACGTAGTCGGTAACCAATTGATTATGAGTCTTTTATCCACTATTTTGTGTAGTTTGTGGCACGGATTTCTACTTTAGGAGTTGGATGATTTCATCTTTGGACGGGACTCTGCCTTTAACCATGATTTTTTCATCTACTACTAATACAGGAGTAGAGAGCACATTGTATTCCATGATGTCCATAATATCTTCAACTTTGATGATTTCGGCATCGATGTTATTTTCTTTGACCACTTCTTCTACGAGTTTGGTGGTCGTTTTACATTTGGGACAGCCCGTCCCTAGGATTTTGATTATTTGTGTCATTATCAATTGTTTATCGCAATTAAACGATTTGGTTAAGAAAAAAAAGCATCTAAAAGAATTCAGAAAAAAGCTTTTGCGCTTTTTCCCAATTTTCTTGATGGATGCAATATTTTATTTTGGGTGGTTTTAATTCTCCTTGAATCAAGCCCGCATTTTTCAATTCTTTCAAATGTTGAGAGATAGTCGATTGAGCTAACGGCAAGATATTAACTAAGTCTCCTGTAAAGCAACAACTTTGATTACCCAAATGCTTCAAAATCGCAATGCGGGTAGGGTGGGCGAGTGCTTTCGCAAATTTGGCTAATGCTTCCGTATCCGCACCATAATCAATATTTTCTAGTGTTCTCTTCATTTCTAATCGCAAATGTACGATTGATTTTTGAAAGATGCAACTTGCCTTCGGCGTTCATTTTGCCCTGCGGGCGTTCAATTTGCCTTCGGCGTTCAATTTGCCTTCGGCGTTCATTTGCCTTTGGCGTTCATTTGCCTTTGGCGTTCATTTGCCTTTGGCG
>CAYTLX010000343.1:0-2885 GCA_964438645.1 uncultured Saprospiraceae bacterium
ACAAGTGGGAACGGTGTGGCAAATAGTAAATTTTGCTTGCGTCCTTGCTTTTTTTAGGCTCGTTTAAACGGCATAAACGGATACTTCTCGATTGAGAACCAGTTTTGTAACGTTAGTAAACCGCATGATTTCAGATTGACCAAAACGCTCGTTATAACGTGCCCACCCAATACCCCAAACCTAATATTTCTCCCAGATCCACTCCAATAATTTACGCATCTCGGGTTTATAGACTTTAGAAGAAGTTAGATAATTATTATGCATAAAACTAAATACCACTTTTTTGCCTTTCTGGGTGGTCATGAAACCTGACAAACTATGCACCCCAGACATCGTCCCTGTTTTGGCAAAAACATAGTCAGGATACCAAGCCTTGATAGAGCCTTTTACGTCTCCTTGCGGAAAAATAGTCTCTAATCTCGATAGGGGTTGGGTTTTCATCAAATAGCTTATGACCGCCACCATATCCATCGGGCGAAATTTATTGTAGCGGGACAATCCAGAGCCGTCCACCCATCTGGCTTTAATTCCGAGTGGAGCTAGGATTTCCTGTTTGGCATAAGGAATAATCGAGTCTTCCGACAAAATCCCTGTTTTTGCGTAAGCGCACATCAATAACAACTGCTCCGCCATCAAATTATCACTCTCCTGCATCATAATAGAATAGACCGAATCCGCTATAACCGTCTTAAGACTTTGCGCATCCAAGGACGGCAAACCACAGGTCTTGGTCACTACTTGTCGGTGCAACGTATCTCCCAATATCTCCACAAAAAAGGCATCTTCATAGTCAAAAGGTACTTCTCGCTCATAGAGATTCGGGCTTTTGCCTTGCAAGAGCATACGATTCTTTTCTTTTGAAAAAGTGAATGGGCTATTGGTTGGCGTATAACTAATATTTTTTTGGAAGATTCTAGCCGTCGTCACAAATTTTTGCGCCAGCGAATCATACCGAAACTGTATCGCATTTTTATAAATGGGCATCGGCGTGCGCCAAGCCGAATAACGATAAGGCACATCATCCCATGCCCATCCAGAACCCAGCCCCGTCGTCCTAAAATTATCCGCACAAAAGTATAAATCATGCTTATTTTCCGCTAGGAAGCGATAAGTCAGAGAATCCCATTCTAGGCGGTCATCCAAAAAAGCGGGATTACCTGCACCCCAAAAATAAAGGCTATCTCCACGTGTTTCATAAATTATGGAAGCCAAAGTATCGGGCAAATAATTTAAAGCGGTCATCAAAGTGACCATTTTGGTATTGGAAGCTGGCGTAAAATACTTGTCCCCATTAATGTTGGTGAGTATTTTTCCCGTAAGGGCATCCTTGACCACTAAACCCGAAAAAGCTTGCTGAAATACGGGGTTTTCATTGAATTGATGGGTAATTTTTCGTCCGATACGCATTTCACGAGCACACCCAACAGACAGAAAAACAATAAAGCTGAGAAGGAAAGTACGCATATTATTTCTTTTCTTGTATCGCAAAGTCAATCGCCTTTATCTCTTTTAAAGAATCTCTACGCATAAATTGCTCCACCAACAAACTATATTTCCCAGACTCTGGAAACCAAGTATTCGTCTGAATGGGTATTTGCATCACACATTCCTTGGACGAACACTTACCGAGCCATTGCCCATCTTTTTGCGCTAGCCGAAGGGACGTGACCTGCTCCACTCGATCTTTGCCTTGTAGTGCTTCTTGCCCTTCCGGGAAAACTGTGGTGAACTTAACATAAAGGTTTTCATTGGCAAAATCGGGCGTGTGATGCACCGTCAACAGCAAATTGTATCGCTTAGACGTATCCGCTATCTCAAAGTCAAATTTTAGAGAATCCGCATAAGTCCAACCCGCTTCGCCCATCTTGTGCGTCTCCGAATATAAATAATGCTCTCCACAACTCACAAAGAAAATTACCGCCAAAACAAAGAAAACCAACTTCTTAAACATCATAAATAATTCTTTTTTGACAAAGGTAAGGAATTTAAGAGTACTTTGAGTGATGCCACCCATTTCGTCATAAACGGCAATTTTGGGGTAGCAATGGGGCCACAACTATCAAGGGCCTTCGGTGTTCGACTCGCCTGCTCTTGGGGGAATGTGTAAGAATGACGTATTAGCACGCTCTCTATTTGTCCTACACTCAAATTATTTCATCTATTCTCAAGGGCAAATTCGTCCATTACTTCTTTTTAGGCTGCGTAATATTCGGTGGCTTCAAATAAAACGGGGTATGGCTTGCAAAATCAACAAATTCCTTTTGCTGAAAAGATTTTAGCCCGAGATGGATTAGGTGTTTTGACGAAAAAGTCGTCTCTATGAACACAAAGTTCTGGCTCGCCTTATACAAAGTCTTAGATTTTTCTACCCCGCTTCCGCAAAGCACTATTTTTTTCCCGCAAGGGAGCCACTCATCAAACGTGTTTTCCGCAAGGATAACCGCTCCAATCGGAAAAATAGATTGCCTATCCGCATCATATCCACGCATATAGACTTCCATACGACGCGCATCAATCATTGGGAAATACAATGCATCAGGGTACTCTGCTTGCGCAAAATCCGCCAAAGCAGCCAAACTATTCACCGCAATCAAAGGAATATCCAATCCAAAACACAAACCCTTCGCCACCGACAATCCCACACGCAACCCTGTATAAGATCCTGGCCCGTCACTCACCACCACCGCATCTAGGTCTTTCATCTCCCAATCAGCCATTTTCATCGCTTTCTGAATCAATATCGTCACTTCGGAAGCATGCGAAAAACTCTCTGTGGATTCTTGCAACGAAACAACCGCATTACCGTAACTAATACATACAGAACAAATCTCCCCCGATGTTTCAAGCAATAATAGCCGAGTATTCATAATTAACAATCTTTTTAC
>CAYTLX010000344.1:0-2863 GCA_964438645.1 uncultured Saprospiraceae bacterium
TGATGATGGTGTCCCACTTCTTCAAAGCCACTTATGGGCAATCCTTCCAGAAAAGCATGCAAACTTAAACCAATCAATACTTGGACAACATACACCAGTTGCTGCTCATGATGATGGGTATGAATATGGCCATGCTCTACGCCTTTGGACAAGTATTCAAAGGTAACCTGGAGCAGGAAGCCGACAAGCATCCAAACCCCTATTTTTGCGGAAGCGCCCATATATACCGACGGCAACAAGCTCATTGCCGTTATCCCCAATATATACGCCCCCGTAAAGCTCAAAGCAAATGGTAAAAATGTCTTGCGGTTAGCACCAAAAAAGATGCCCCCAAGCCCACCTACTAAAACCACTGAAACCAAAATGATATACTTCCAAATCTCCATTCAACATTTCTTAATCGCCCCCAACAAAATAGTCATAAAGCCACGCCATCAACAATCCATAACTCACCCCTACTAAACTCCCCCCTAATATATCCAAAGGATAATGTACCCCTACATATACTTGCGCAAAGCTTATCGAAAAAGCCCACAAAAATAGTCCAAATTTGAGCCATTTGGGGCGCTGAAAAATAGTAAACATTAAGAACACCGCAACCGCAAAATGGTTGGCAGCATGCGATGATGTAAAGCTATATCCACCGCCACAGTGGACCAAAAGATGTATATCTGGAATATTGGCTAATTCCTGGCACGGTCTCGGACGTTGCACCGTTTTTTTGATTAATTCGCTACTGGTCAAATCAGCCATGGCTACCGTCAACAGCAGCATAAAAATAAAATACCATCGACGACGCCCAAGATTAATGACCGCATAAGTCAATAAAAACACATAAAATGGCGCCCAAAAAAGCTTCTCGCGAATAATAGGAAGCACCGCATCAAAAAAAGGATTACTCCAATCTATATTGATGAGCTCAAATAAATATCGATCTAGACTTAGTAAATCTCCCATTTGTATGCTTTAAAGCACAAATGTACAAATTAACCCATAGATTTTTATAATCTTTGATATAAAGCCGTTCGGCGCTCGCATTATTTTGTAAAAATCATACCTGTAAGCCGAAAGGCCGTTCGGCGCTGCTAGCCTTCAAAGTGGAAAGAAAGCGTAAAGGATCGAGATAATACTTTGTCCAATACAGTAGATTGGTCTAAAGCTTCATTGTGCAACAAGACATTTCCGATACCGTGGGAATATTTTATTTCGGGCGAAAAGATAAAGAAAGGGAAGAAAAACTGGACTCCAGCGCCCATTTCTACCGCAAAATCAGTCGGAGAAATCTTCAAAATCTCATCGGCTTGACGCGTGCGACTTTCATTAGCTACATCGAAAGAATACTTGACACCTGCAATGACAAAAGCCCGTTTGTCGTGATAAGGAGCCGATTTAAAACGGACTTGAAAAGGTAGTTCAACCATGACCGAGCCTACTTTTCGTTCTCTTGGAATGATTGTTTTAGGGGCGGTATATTGTAGATTCCTTTCGGAAAAAGATAAAGTAGGCAGTAGTCTAAAGTCAAAATAATCCCCAATTTTCAAGTTGGTGACAATCCCAAGGTTAAAACCTGGCCCTTGCACACTCTCCACCCGAACAATACTATCGTTATTGATAAATTTGTTAGATCGAAAGACCTTATAATCAGAGCGATTAATCCCTAAGGTAATCCCAAAATAATAAGGTTTTTGCTGAAAATCAAGATAGTTATAGTTACTTTGCCCAAAGGAAAAGGTCGCTACCAATAAAAATAAAGCAGTAATTATTTTTTTGCTATGTACAAAGAGCATATTCCAAATGTTAAAGGCTTACAAATTGCGTTTTCAAACCCTACTTTTTCCAAAATTTTAGTAAATTCATCTCCTTCCGGAAAAGCAGTGGCCGACTCAAATAAATAGCGATAGGCTCTATCATCTTTGGACATAAGCTTTCCCGCCGTAGGCAATACATAACGGAAGTAGGTGTTAAATAATTGCTTAAAAGGAAAAGTTTTAGGTTTAGAGAATTCTAAAACAAAAATCCGACCATCTTTTTTCAATACACGATGCATTTCTGACAATCCCTGCTCTAAATGCTCAAAATTTCTGACACCAAACGCAACCGTAGCAGCATCATACACGCCAGTTTCAAAGCTTAAATTTTCGCAATCTTCTTCCTGAAGAGCTATTTTTGCCGTAAGGCCCGCCTTTTTTACCTTTTCTTCCCCTACTTTTAGCATGCCTGGAGACAAATCTACAGCCATCACCGTAGAATCTTTAACTTTTTGGGCAATCGCAATCGCCACATCCCCAGTCCCCGTCGCTACATCTAAGATTTTTGTGGCTCCCGTTTTGCGCAAGTGCTTGAGCATCGTCTTGCGCCAAAGACGATCCACCCCAAAAGATAGGGTTTTATTGAGCAAATCATAAGTCCCAGCAATATTATCAAACATATCCTTGACCTGCTCTTTCTTGGCTTTATCATTCCCGTAAGGGGTAATATCTTCTATTTTCTTTTCCATAATTGCGGGCAAAGGTACGTCTTTTTTGCGATGAGTAGCCGCACTTTTATTTTTTTTCAAAAAACATCATCAACAGTCCCCAAAATTCATTTATCTTGTGCCAAATATCCTTTTACTATGCGTATAAAACTAACTCTTCAACATCTTCCTAATAGCACATTGCCTATTAATTATTCCTATATCGTGTCTTCCATGATCTATACGATGCTAGAAAAAGCCAATCCTGAATTTTCTAAATGGCTACATGAGCAAAACTGAAAAACCGAGCATATAATAATTGGACCGAACCTGCGCGGAGTTGGATTTTAGATACGAAACAAGCCGATTTTTTGGCAAAAGACGGCTCTTTTTCAGAATTAAAGTCTT
>CAYTLX010000345.1:0-1288 GCA_964438645.1 uncultured Saprospiraceae bacterium
TTCATTAATCGCCAAATGAATGACAGCAGATATATCAGCAAGCTTGTCATGGGTCTAATGAGCAATATTGTACGAGAAAAAGACGAAGATGCGGCTACGTCCAAGCATGTATTACCTGTCGTAGGAGCTTTGACTTCCAAACTTAAACGAGATTGGGGATTGGAAAACAAATGGAATGAGTTGATTTTACCACGTTTTCAGCGGCTAAATGAATTGACTAAAACCACGGATTTTACCTATGAAAATAAGGATGGTATAGAAATCCCTACCGTCCCAGAAGACTTAATGAAAGGATTCAACAAAAAGCGTATTGACCACCGACATCATGCGATGGATGCACTCGTGATTGCTTGCTGTTCTCGACAACATACGCAATATCTACACTCCTTGAATAACGAGAAAGAAAAATTCAGTTTGCAGCCTATCCTTATGGTCAAAAATGACAACGGACACTTTACCAAGCATTTTGCACTACCATGGAAAGGATTCCCTGTAGAAGCCAAGCAAAATCTTGAAAAAATCATCGTTAGCTTCAAACAAAACCTTAGAGTCATCAACAAAACCAACAACAAAACTTGGAAATGGGTCAAACAAAAAGATGGCAAATTTAAAAAAGAATTGGTCAAACAGACTAAGGGAGATAGTTGGGCGATTCGTAAGCCTATGCACAAGGAGACCGTATCTGGTAAAATTAACATTCCAGCCTCAAAAGGCAAAGTCGCTACAGCCGTACGAACTTCCCTTTCGGAAATCAAAAATGCGAAGCATCTTGCCAAAATAACTGATTCTGGTATTCGAGACAGAATTCTCCCAAATCATCTAAAAAACTATATGAATGAACAAGGAGAACCGAACTTTGAAGCCGCTTTTTCGCCAGAAGGCATCCAAGATCTTAATAAAAACATCCAACAACTCAATAATGGCAAAAAACACCAGCCCATTTACAAGGTTCGGATGTATGAAGTCGGCAGTAAATTCCCTATTTCGGAAGAACCTAACACTCCAAAAAATGCCAAATATGTAGAAGCTGCCAAGGGTACTAACCTATTCTTTGCCATTTATTGGGACGAGAAAAAACAAAAACGAAATTTTGAAACCGTTCCACTAAATGCCGTTATAGAACACCAAAAACAAGTGGCACATCTTCCACAAAATCAAAGGACACCCATACCAATCAACTCGGATAAAGGTACTTTCTTGTTTACCCTTTCTCCTAATGACTTGGTTTATGTGCCTACTGATGAAGAAATCGAGAATCCTGGATTGGTAGATTTTGGGAATTTGAGCA
>CAYTLX010000345.1:1388-2861 GCA_964438645.1 uncultured Saprospiraceae bacterium
CGTACTGAAAAGCAACAATTGCTCATTCAGTACCCTGACGAAGACAAGGCGGATGTACGGCGAGCCATTGAAGATATTGGCGTTTTGATATTGGATCACTATCAAATCACCATATCTCATACCTTGATTTCTAGGCTTTTGTCCAATAATGCAGCCATCATCACGACCGATGAACGGCACATGCCGCAAGGGTTGATGCTCAATTTGGAAGGGAATCAAGTACAACATGAGCGATTTATGCACCAGATAAGTGCTAGCCAACCCCTTAAAAAGAATCTTTGGCAACAAACGATTAAGGCTAAAATCAATAATCAGGCAACGCTTTTAGCGAGACAAGGCATTCCTATCGACAAGATGAAGCTTTGGTCATCCAGAGTGAGAGCTGGCGACCCCGACAATTTTGAAGGAAGAGCCGCCGCCTATTACTGGAAAAATCTTTTTGAAAAAGACATTGACCGCTTTACACGGGGACGCTATGATGCGGATCCCAACAATCTACTCAATTATGGATATGCGATACTCCGAGCGACGGTTGCCCGAAGCCTAGTCGCTAGCGGTATGCTACCCACTTTGGGCATTCACCACCGCAATAAATACAACGCTTACTGCTTGGCAGATGACATTATGGAGCCTTACCGTCCGTATGTAGATGAAATTGTTTTAGACATCATGGATGCGTATGATGATTGGACACTTTCGAACAAAGAAATAAAAGCGGAATTATTGGCCATTCCTGCCATTGATATCACCATTGACAGCAAAGGCAGCCCCTTGATGGTGGGCTTGCGCCGAACAACTGCGAGCCTTTTCCGGTGCTATGAAGGCAGCGCCCGAAAAATACTCTACCCCACTTTGGAATGATTTTTGAACAAGTCATATTGCATTAAATACTAATACAATGACTCGTTTATCTAATCTAAACCAATACAAAATTATGTGGATATTTGTACTTTTCGACCTACCAACCACCAGTAAAAAAGAAAGAAAGATTTATCATGACTTTCGTGAAAAACTAAAAAACGATGGTTTTAGAATGTTTCAATTCTCTATTTACTTACGCCATTGCGCCAGCAAAGAAAATGCGGCGGTACACAAAAAAAGGCTCAAAAGTTGGCTTCCGCCCCACGGGAAAGTGGCTTTCCTAACTATTACCGACCGACAATTTGGGCTTATGGAACTCTTTTTTGGCCCAAAAAAAGTGGAAAATCCCAATGCACCTAGACAATTAGAGCTCTTCTAGGATTTAAAAAACCGACTGGTTAACACCAGTCGGTTGGTTAATTCCCCGTTTTTTTAATCCTAAAAACAGGCTTAACTCATTGACAATCAATCGATAATAAGCACCTATGTTGTCATTAATATCCCAAAGATACCAAAATTGAAGCTAATCACAACATACTAAAAATTCAAATCATGATTGATAAAGTTGTCATTAATATCCCAAAGATACCAAAATTGAAGCTAATCACAACC
>CAYTLX010000346.1:0-2849 GCA_964438645.1 uncultured Saprospiraceae bacterium
CAGGTTAGATGGGCGCCAAATAAGAATCCAAAGAAAATCCAAAGTATCAAAAACTCAGAGACAAAAGTGAAAAAGATTGGGGTAATCATTCCAAGCCATTCATGACCACTTTGAAAATTCATCCCTAGAAAGTGAATTAAATAGTATAATATCGTAGAGGACGCTAGGGAAAGCACCAAAAATCCAAGCGATAATAGAATGAGTTGTAGCGAAATCACAATGCCTAATTGCTTAAAGACCAAACTAGGCCCTTGCGTAAGCGCTCCAAGAATATTTTTATCTTTTAGAAATAACCCAACCATAATCGATAGAAGAATGGGCAGAAGTATTGGCAGAAAGATGCCGAAGCTTCCAGATTTTATGACTTGCCCAAAAACATATTGAATAGCAAGTGCAGGCACCATCGCCAATATCGCAATAAAAAAGTAGGTGTGTTTTTGGGTGGCTGCTCCGTGTTGTTCTGTCAAAACAAACTGGTGGGTTTTCCAAGCGACAAAGCCAAAAAGAATCGCATTGATATAAGGGAATGTCTCACTAAAATTAAATAACTGCGCCAACGTGCTTAAGGCACTACCAAAATAATTAGCAAACGAAAAAACTTCGGTGATGTCCCTTGAAGTGGTGGCAAAAATAGCAACCACAAAAACGGCTGCCAGCGCTGCCGAAAACTTTATAATGTGTGCGGCATATTTGCGATATAGCGTCAAAATATCTGTAAATATTTCTCCAGTGCTTTTGATTTTCTCCAAATTGATGGGGGCGTCGTTGTCAGGCTGTAAGTAAGGCTCTGGCACCTTAGAAGTCGCTCCACGACGATGCCTAATAATCGGATAGACCACAAAGTAGCCAATCATAAACGTAAAACAACCCAAAATGAAAAGCAACCGAATAATGTCAGGAGTGTTGGTCATACGAGTAATAAAGCCTTCAATAAAACCTGCGACAATGAGCACCGGGACAATGCCTAAGTACATTTTGAGCCCACGCTGAGCGGTGACCTGAAAAGCCTTCAGTCGATGATGGGTGCCAGGAAATAAGAGCCCTTTACCTAAGACGATGCCTGCTGCGCCTGCCAAAACGATAGCAGAAATCTCTAAAGCTCCATGTGTCCATATCGTCAAAAAAGACTCTCCCAACAAACCCCTTTCGTAAAAGAAGTATTGAAAAACGCCCACCATCACCCCATTGCTGACTAACATACCGATAGAGCCAATGGACGCAAAAGCACCAAATAAAAAGCAAAGTAACGCAACAAATAAATTATTGGCGATGATTCCGATGGACATTCCGAAAGGGCCACTAGATTTATAAATGGCCAATGGGTCGCCGCTTTCAATGTTTTGGATGGTCTCTTCGACATAACCTGGTCCCAAAATGGTTGTTGCAAAATCAGGATCCATGGATTGCGAGAACGCACCAATAACCATAGATAAAATAAAAACAGAAAACGCCAATAATACTTCGCGGCGAGATTCGTACATAATTTGCGGAAGCTCATCCGTCCAAAAATGAAAGAAAGCGTTTTTCTTTAGTTTTTTAGCTCTATAAATCTTAAAAAACAACCGTTGCGCAAGCCAATTCAAATAAGCCCGAATAGAACGATTAGGATAAAAAGTACGAGAATAAGAAAGGTCATCCGTAATTTGTATAAACAAATCGCTTAGTTCATCGGCTTTTTCCCGTGGATTGTCAATGGCTTTTTCTAGCCGCTTCCATTTCTCGTGGTTTTGTTTAATAAAATTGGTTTCTTTCATGTAGGCTAAATACTAAAGAGTTTGGGGGTTAAACAAAGAATAAAAGAATGAATTTTTGCAGAATCTCATTTTTGTATGCAAAAGAAACGTAAATTTGCTAAAAATTTTGACGCTAGGCAAGTATTTTGAACGATTTTGTATCTTAATGGGTACAAAAATGTAAAAAAGACCCTAAATATTTTGATTATGAAGCAATTAGCCCTAAAAACAACCCAAAATGTAGTGATTGAGTATCCTGCGGCTTCGGTCATTGAGCGGATTGTCGCTGGGGTGATTGATCTCATTATCATTGGGATTTTGACTTGGTTTTTTGAGTATGTGGGAGTCCAATTATTTAGTGCTTGGGAAGTCGATAGTATGGGGCAGGTTTTTTTGATGTTGATGCCATTGGTTATACTGATTGGGTATCATACGCTTAGCGAGTATTTTGCCAACGGACAAAGCTTGGGTAAAAAAGCATTGGGCATTCGGGTAGTGCGTGCGGATGGGCAAAAAACAGGGATGCGGGAAGCGTTGTTGCGGGCGATTCTATTGATTGTGGATATGGTGTTGTCGTCTGGGGTACTGGGCGTGTTGATGATTTCGATATCCAAAAGACGTCAAAGACTGGGTGATATGGCTGCCAATACCGTTCTCATCAAAAGTGCGCCCCCTAAGCCTTTTCGATTGGAAGATATTGTCAAAATTCAGTCCACGGATGATTATGAGCCCACTTACCCACAAGTGATTCAATTTACAGAAAAAGATATTTTGCAAGTTAAAGATACGTTGAAACGTCTGCAAAAATATAAAAACGATGCACACCGTAAAGCCTTTACTAAGATGGTTAGACGAATGGCTAAGTTGTTGGAACTCAATGAAATACCAAGGGATCGGGTTGGTTTTGTGAAAACAATTATTCGGGATTACATCGTGTTAACAAGATAAAATGGGAAGGAAGAGAAAACAAAAAATATTGATGAATGTCCAATTTACGGGCATTGCGGATAAAGGAAAAGTAGTCGGGCGAGATGAAGATGGAATCGTGACTTTTGTCGAAGGGCCTATCCCTGGGGATATAGCGGATGTACTTGTTTTTCGCAAGAGAAAAGGCGT
>CAYTLX010000347.1:0-2830 GCA_964438645.1 uncultured Saprospiraceae bacterium
CCTTAACGCCGCTCCCGAAAAGAGCAAAACGACCGAAGTGCAAACCACAAACCCATGGATTATCATTGAAGACCAAATCTTTCTACGTACAGCTACAGCTTCCACATCCCCGTGGATTATCATTGAAGACCAGATCTTTCTACGTACAGGTACAGCATCAACTTCCACAAATCCTTGGATTATCATGAATGACCTTATCATTCGAACTGATGTTGTTACATCCACAATATCTTAAACCTATTGGAGATGCCCTAAATCAGGGCTAAAATCAAAAAAACACCCGAAAAAGAAATTTTTTTGGTGTTTTTTTTATTTTTTTCAGGAGATATAGAAGCCAAAAGTGTATAATTTATTTTTCACAACTTATTGGTTTACAATAGATTAAATAAAATTATAGCGATTTTACCGCAAAAAACAAGGGTAAGAGTTACCCCAAACTCGCCTTTGCACCTACATCCCAACCCCATACCTTTGGCTTATTGGGTACAAATTCCTAACAAATCTCAGAAGAGTTTGCGCCTCTATTCAAGTATGCATGGCCAACGTTGCAGTTAGGCTTAAAAAAAGGTACTCCCACAAAAGTGTGGGGTACATTTTTTTTATGAATTTTTCATTTTTGAAAAAACAGCTAGTGGGCATTTATTTGGACGAATAATGCCCATTAGCAACCTTGAAGGTCTTTTTAGACCAGAGACTAACATCTAGAAGACTATACTTAATTACTAAAACGTGAACAGATAATATAATGGATGCCTGCACTTTTGTGCGGGCATTTTTTTTTACCAGCTCCCCCCTGCTCCGCCACCGCCAAAACTCCCACCGCCAAATCCACCGAATCCACCACCGCCAGAAAAGCCTCCGCCACCTGTTGAACCACCACCAATCCAACCACCACCGCCAGACCCACGCCATGAATCGTTATAATGTCCACCGCGATAATAGCCGCCACCTTGCCCGCCAGACCCCTTAGAAGCCAAGTAAGCAAATAGAAAAAATAGCAATAGAATGAATAAAAAGATCAACAATGGGCTAATGGGGCTAGCCTCATCGGCTGAAAATTCCCCCGCAGCTAATTGACTTATTTTTGTGGTTGCCTTATCTAGGCCTTCATAGTATTTACCTTGCTTTATGGCTGGAATAATAATGCGTTCAATAATTCGCTTAGCCATGGCATCTGTAACGGTTGGCTCGGCACCATATCCCGTTAAAATTCTTATTTTATGATCTTCACTCGCAATATAAATCAGCACCCCGTTATCTTTTCCGTCCTGACCAATGCCCCAATTTTCCGCAAGGCGTATCGCATAGCCAAAAATATCTTCACCTTCGGTACTTCTCTCTATAACAACCGCTATTTGTGTAGAGGTTGTATCATTATAAGCGACTAATTTTTGCTCTAATGCACGTGTTTGAGACACCGACATGACATGGGCGAAGTCATTAACTAATTGCCTAGTCTTTTTGGGGATTTCTTTCGCTTGCGCAAAAAAAGGAAGGAGTAAAAGCGCAAAAAGAAGGATGAAATTCACCCTAAAGGACATTTTGGGGTCACTAATCATAGGAAATTTCATCTGGCAATTCATTTTTATCACTTGATTCATACGGAAAATAAGCCTGCATTTTTTTGCCCGCTAACTCGATGCCTTTCACCAAGCCCGCCACAAAATGACCCTGCCTAAACTCCCCCGCTAATATTTCTTTAACATCCGTCCAAAAAACATCAGATACCTTTTGATGAATACCTTCATCCCCATAAATGGCAAATTGTTTTTTCTCAGGCACCAAAAAGAATATCACCCCATTTCGCTCTTTCGTCTCATCCATTTTGAGCCTAAAAAAGGTTTTCACGGCATCCTTTAACACATCATCACTATCTAAAAAGTGCTGCACATGCACACGGATTTCGCCCGAAGTTTTACGTTCAGCATGCCTTATTGCTAAAATAATTTGCTGCTCTTCTTTATCTGAAAAGAATCGCCGCTTCTTGCCCAACATCCTAGAAGTTTACTTTTGGTGCTTCTTCACTTCCAGCCTGTGACTCAAAAGTAGATTTGCGCGCAAATCCAAACATTCCTGCAAAAATATTATTAGGAAACTTTCGCACGGACTTATTATAACCTGTTACCGTTTCATTAAACTTATTCCTTTCTACATTGATGCGATTTTCTGTTCCTTCCAATTGAGATTGCAGCTCCAAAAAATTCTGATTGGCTTTCAATTCTGGATATCTCTCGACCGAAACAAGCAGTTTTCCTAGAGCACCAGACAAACCTTGCTGGGCTTGTTGGAATTTTTGCATCATTTCGGGGGTCATATTCGAAGGGTCAATATTAATTGAAGTCGCTTTTGCTCTAGCATTAATTACTGCTTCTAAGGTAGATTTTTCATGATCCGCATACCCTTTCACAGTATTAACTAAGTTGGGAATCAAATCCGCTCGTCGTTGATAAGCACTTTGTACATTAGACCATGCTTGACTAACATTTTCATCTTTAGTCACCAGACCATTGTAAGAAGAACAACCTTTAATACCCAAAAAGGCAAGTAGAACCACGAAAATAATGAGTGTTGTGTTTTTCATTTTTTATTTTTTATTGGAAAATCTATTAAAGATACAGATTTTCTGCTAGATTGTTCGCTTTTTTAGATGAAGATATCGATATTGGGCTATTAGGGCGCTTCGCTTTTGGGGTGGCTTTGCCTTTTGGGGTGCTTCCCTTTTGGGGCGTTCCTTCGTCACTTTTAGGGTATTAGGCAAGCACGTCTTGAGCCGTCTCGGGCGGTAGCATTCAACCAACGAAGTCCGTAGGACAAGTGACTCAACTAGAGA
>CAYTLX010000348.1:0-2817 GCA_964438645.1 uncultured Saprospiraceae bacterium
AAACAGCGGTAAATGTATAGAAGCCATCCGGTGGGAAACTTTGTATCCAGCCCGGCACATCTCCTTCTGTTACGGTATAAGTTGTTCCTACTCCCGGTACGACAGGCACGGTCATTTCCCAGCAGCCACCTGCGTCGGTAGTAGCTGTAAATACATTACCATCCGCATCGGTGGCGATAAACGGCCAGTCAGGAATAGTTGGTTCGTTGGTATCCCATGCGCCATTGCAATTTAAATCGTTGAATTTGCAACCGGCTAAAGTCGTTGTGAAATTATCTGCAAAACAATTGCCAAAGTCCAATGCAACTACAGATACGTTTAAAACGGCGGTAAATGTATAGGAACCATCAGATGGGAAACTTTGTATCCAGCCCGGTACATCTCCTTCTGTTACGGTATAAGTTGTTCCTACTCCCGGTACGACAGGCACGGTCATTTCCCAGCAGCCACCTGCGTCGGTAGTAGCTGTAAATACATTACCATCCGCATCGGTGGCGATAAACGGCCAGTCAGGAATAGTTGGTTCGTTGGCATCCCATGCGCCATTGCAATTTAAATCGTTGAATTTGCAACCGGCTAAAGTTGTGAAGTCATTCTGACTATTGCTCGTATTTACAATAAAGGTACTAAGTAAAAGGGTAAAAATTAACACAGGTAATCTTCTTCTAAACATAATAATTGGTTTTGATGATGCCTACTCTCTTAGGGATGACTCCGGGCTTTTCAGCTTCCGCCCTTAGTGTGTAGTCAGAATATTGGGTAAAAAGGTTACCCATTTAGGGAGGAATCAGGATAAAAATGGAGTAGGAGAGTGTATTTTTTCAGAAGATGGCATTTTTTTAGGGAAAGAATTAAAACCTCCTCCCATAGAAAGGAAAGAGAAAAGAAAGGTGTTGGAAGGGTGATTTAATCAATATATTAATCAATGATATGGTTCATTGAACACTCCCGTTCAGAGGCTCTTTCTTGCATTCCAAATATATTGGTGCTTTTGCTTTTTCCTGTTTTTCCAAAACCTCTTTTATTCGGTTTATCAATTCTTGTTTTTTCTGCAAACCATTAGATTAGGACTATTTTTTGAATATCTCACAGTATGGACAGAAAAACCTTCTTGCAAATGTGCATTTTGCGCAGTTAGCTTTTCTTTTTGCAGGAGAGCGTCTGTTGTGTTGACGAAAAAGCAGTATGTTTTTAACTTTTTTGTACTTTTGCACAAATCATACCTCATAAAATACTTATTCATCGTAAGAATGCAAGAAAAAAAGATACCACACGAAGATCATAAGTACCTGGAAGCCCTCGTACAAAATGACCATCACCTTATTAAAGAAATATACAGCCGTTTCGCCGGAGATGTTAAAAACATCGTATTAAAAAACAGCGGGAATTTACAGGATGCAGAAGACCTCTTTAGTGAGTTGTTAATTGAATTATGCGAACAGGCTTCTTCCGGGAAACTCATCCTTACCTGTCCTTTAAATGCCTTTATCAAAATGATGGCATTTCGTCGCTGGATCAACAAAATAAATAAAAAAGCAAAAAGCAAGGTAACATTAAGCGATATGACCGGATATAATGACATAAAGGACACAAATGCTGATGAAAGTATCGAATTATTCGATAAAGAACAGCGGCAACAAGACCTCTTTCTCAAAAAACTACAAGAACTAGGCGATAGTTGCAGGAAACTGCTCGAACTTAGTTGGACCGTAAAACCACTCCAAAAGGCTGCTGAAATACTGAATGTCACTTATGCTTATATGCGTAAGCGCAAATCTATCTGTATGAAAAAACTGGTGGAAATGATTAAAGACAGCCCGGAATATATTGAAATCAGAAATTAAAGTTAGGATGGAAAAATTTTACGAAAAGTTCGACAGTTACCTAAACGGTGAATTACAGGGAGATGAGCTGAATGCTTTTGAGAAGGCATTGCAGGACGACCCCGTTTTGCAACAGGACCTAAGGATGTACCGGGAAGTGGAGGAGCGCTTGCAGCATCACTTCGATTTTCAGAAAAAAAAGAAACCACTAAAAGACACGCTGACTTCCCTGAATAAAGCATTTTTTCAGGAGGAAAAAAAGGAAACCAGGGTCGTACAAATGAAGCCCGGAAATAAATACCTGAAATGGGCAGTTGCCGCTGCTGTTTTATTGATGGCTGGTTTTTTCATTCCCCGATTATTTACGGCACCAACGGCTACTTATGCTAATTTAATAAAAATGCCGACCGCTTCCTTTACAGAAATGAGTGCTGATGCCGATCAACAAATACTTGCAACTGCCGAAGCCGCTTTTAATAATAAAAACTATACCCAGGTTATCACCACTTTAAAGCCCTATGTTGAAGGCCATCCCAATAATGCAACGACTCGTTTTTATCTGGCACTTGCTTATATCGAAACCGATCATTTTGCTGAAGCTAATACATTGCTCAAACAGCTAAAAAATGGAGATTCTGCTTATGCAACCGAATCCTTATGGTATCTTGCTCTTTTGGAATTAAAAAGAAAAAACAACCAGCAATTCCAAAATTATTTAAAACAAATACCAAAAGGTAGTGGACACTATGAACAGGCAAAAAAATTACTCAAATGAAATACCCCCATAAAAAAGCCCCCACTTCCTATGAAAAAGTGAGGGCAGTAATTTATGAAACTTTTTAAAACACTATTATCTTAGTCGGACAAGACCATCTTTCTCGTTTGTGTCCATCCGTTTACTTCTATTTGATAGTACATGACGCCGGTGATTCCTAGCTCACTCTTTCCCACCAGGATTTCATTGTATCCACTACTATAATTACCTGTTTTAGAG
>CAYTLX010000349.1:0-2807 GCA_964438645.1 uncultured Saprospiraceae bacterium
GCAAAAAAATGCTACAGGTTATATTTTCTCTGAATCTTGGGAGATAACTAATACGACTGTTGCCTTGATTGAAGCCGATACTCGACTATTTTATAAGGTGTATCCCAACCCAACGTCTGATATTTTGTATGTAGAATTTGATGGGAATTTTCCTGCAAAGGACACTGATATTCAATTAGTTAGCCCTTCCGGGAAAGTTGTTTTTTCGGAGCAGCAGCAGCTTGCGCAAAAAGCTAGATTGGAGTTTAGTATTAAAAATTTTCCGAAAGGAAATTATTTCTTAAAAATAAAACGCGGCAATGTCCAGCAGTCGGTTCCAGTAACTTTGGATTAAACAGAAACTAATGTGGTGCCCCCAAGGAACCCACCAACTCATAAATACCCAAAATAATGTACTGAACGGCGATAGACATGACGATAAAACCCATAATTCTAGAAATCGCCTTGAGTCCACCACGTCCTAAAATTTTGAATAAAATGGGGGCACTGCGTAGTGTAATAAACACCAAAAGAGCAGATATAAATACGACACCACAAATCATTAATTTATCCTGCCAAGCATCATTGAGGGTGTACCAACTAATCAATAAAGAAATAGATCCAGGCCCAGAAAGCATCGGCATTGCCATCGGCGAAAAAGAAATATCTTCCTTATCCATCGCTTCGGCCTTGACTTTTTTGTTCATGCCCCGACTTTGTGAAAACTCACCAGAAAGCAAGCTAAAGCCCGATTGAAAAATGACAATCCCACCCGCAATACGCATGGCACTGATTGAAATAGCAAAGAAATTGAGAATATAAACCCCCGCAAAAAAGAAAACAATCAAAATAGCAAAGAAATATAGGCTGGTTCGGAAGGCAGTTTGTTTGCGTTCTTGCTTGGTCTCTTCGGACGTCATCGCCAGATAAATAGGGATGGCGCCCAGTGGATTAACCACGGAAATCAAGGCGGCGATGGAAGATAAAAAGGCTACTAGCATTAAAAAATAGACTTGTTCGAGTGTTCGATTTTGGTATTCTAGTACTCTGATGAAAAATGAAATTCAATATCGGGGTGGTTTTCTTTAACCGTATTCAGTGTCCATTGTGTTTCCGCAAGGAAACGGGATTCCCTTTTTTATCTAACGCGATATCCCTTTTTCTCCTAGAAGTAAAAGCTTTTATTTTGTCGGCGTCTCCACTGATCCAAGCCGCTTTGTACAAACGCAAAGGCTCATAGCGCACTCTTGCGCCATATTCATGCTCCATACGGTATTGGATGACTTCAAATTGCAGTGCGCCCACGGTGCCGATAATTCGCTTATTATCAAGCGTTCGTGTAAACATCTGCGCCACACCTTCGTCCATCAATTGATCCAATCCTTTATGGAACTTCTTGTACTGCATCGGATCCGCATTCTCCACAATTCTAAATTGCTCTGGCGAGAAAGTAGGGATACCAGTGTATCTCATCACTTCTCCTTCCGTTAACGTATCTCCTATCTTAAAGTTTCCACTATCATACAGACCGATGACATCTCCCGGGAAGGCAGACTCTACGATGGTCTTTTGCGATGCCATAAAAGCGGTCGGCTGCGAGAATTTCATTTTTTTGCTTTCGCGAACATGTAGGTAGTTGGTATTTCGCTTAAATTCGCCCGAGCAAATACGCAAAAAGGCAATTCTATCCCGATGCTTGGGATCCATATTGGCATGAATCTTAAAGACAAACCCCGTAAACTTGGGCTCATCAGGCTTGACGGGGCGCACATCCGTATCTCTAGGCAAGGGCGGTGGGGCAATGTCCACGAAGCAATCTAACATTTCTTTTACGCCAAAATTATTGACTGCACTGCCGAAAAATACAGGGCAAATCTCGCCACTTAGGTAGTCTGCTTTCGCAAAATCGGGATAAACAGAAACCATGTCAAGGTCATCACGAAGGGTTTGGGCATCATCTTCACCGATGTATTGGGCAAGGGCATCATCCGAAAGATCTTTGATGATGATGGTCTCGGATTCTGCTTGTTTGGCGTGTGGCTTAAAGAGTGAGAGTTGTTTTTCGTAGATATTATAGACCCCTTTAAATCGAGAGCCCATGCCAATTGGCCAAGACAAAGGGACGACTTTGACGCCGAGCTCTCCTTCTATCTGATCCAAAATATCAAAAGCATCGAGTCCTTCTCTATCCATTTTATTGACAAAAAATATGAGCGGCGTATTGCGCATACGACAGACTTTGACTAATTTTCGGGTCTGGGTCTCTACACCTTTCGCAATATCCACCACGACGATGGCACTATCTACAGCTGTCAAAGTCCTAAAAGTATCTTCCGCAAAGTCAGCGTGACCGGGAGTGTCTAGGATATTGATTTGCTTTTCTCTATACTCAAAACCCATGACGGAAGTGGCGACAGAGATACCCCTTTGCCGCTCAATTTCCATAAAATCAGACGTGGTGGTCTTCTTTATCTTGTTGGATTTGACGGCTCCAGCCACTTGGATGGCTCCCCCAAAAAGCAGTAATTTCTCGGTCAAAGTCGTCTTCCCTGCATCAGGGTGACTGACAATGCCAAAGGTCTTTCTCTTGTTGATTTCGTCTATTAAACTCATGCTCGTATTTTCAGGGCGCTAAGGTACGGGATTTTTTTAGAGTGCTTTCGAAAAAAGTACTTATGAAGGGTATGCTACCACCTGAGACATGGAGCTAAAGTGGGCTCAGTAGGGATGCGAAACGCTATTAATCGAATGTCGTTGCGTCAGCAACTCGTCTAAGTATATAGGCAAAAAAAAACCAACCACTTCGATAAGTATCGAAAATGATTGGA
>CAYTLX010000350.1:0-2801 GCA_964438645.1 uncultured Saprospiraceae bacterium
TATGTCTGTGGTGCATGTGCCACGTAGAGAAAATTCATGAATTTTCTCTACCGCCGCACCACCGCCGCCGCACCGTCGCACCGTCGCACGCACCGCACCGCACCGTTGCACGCCGCCGCACCGCACCACCACCACGCATCAAATGTCACATCACGCAATCGCATGATTGGTCAAACGCACCTTCACCTTCAAAATTTCCCGCACTTCGTTGGGTTCGACTTCATAGGGTTTATAGACCGCATCATTATCCGAGATTAGGCGCATAGAAACCACATGACCGTTTTCTTTGACCAATTGAATGCGCTTGGCAACCACAGAATCGGTGACCACAATATAAACTTGATTGTCCCGAATCCGCTCATCTGCGCGCATTTTTTCGGCAACGACAATATCGCCACTGGTAATCGTCGGCAACATGCTGTCCCCTTCAATCTCAAAAGCATACATATCTTCGCCTTCATAGCCAGGAATAGAAAATTTAGGGTACTCCGAAAAATCATTTTCTTGGCTACTCAAAGCATAGCCCGCTGTGGCACGGTGGGGCACTAAGGTGATATTTTGTTTGCCAGAGTAGTAACCTGCAGATTTGGGAATACTCGGAATGTCAGAAGTCGCAGGGTGACCAGAAAGAAAGACGTCATCACTCAACTCAAACAAATAATTACCATTGACACCATAAGTCTCAAACATTTTATGGAGTTGGTCAACGGTAATGTTGCGTTCGCCTTTCAAAATGCTATTGATGACATGATTATAGGTACCCAAATGCTTGGCCAAATCAGATTTGCCTTTGATTAATTTGAGTTTTTCTAACTGATCGTACACCTTTCTGAAGCGACGATTGACTGGATTATCAACAAAATTTCCCATTTTCAACAAATAAGTTTAAAAAAATTTGACATTTAAAACAAAATGTTTGTATATTTGTACATACAAACACAGTAAGTTTGATTACTTGCCTTGTAAAGGTAACAATAATTTTCAATTCGCACAAAATGAAGGACAAAAAAAATAAAAAAAACTACAATAATCCCCTTTTTGGTAATAAAAATGGGAGGACTACACAAGCACAAGGTGCTACTTTGGGGCTCGACGAAGCGCTTCAGCGGTACACCTTGCTCCAATTTTTTTGGTTGAAGCTAAAATCTAGCCTAGGTGGGCTAAAGGATGCCTTAAAACATTTTGTTTTTAAATCTTGGAAGGAAGCGCTAAAGTCCACGTTTTTTTGGAAGTCGGTGGCGTTTCTTTTGGTGGTCGCCTGGGGGATGAATTGGTCGAAAGATGTAAAAATTCAGTTTCAGTGGCCAGTAGTGGTGTCTCATGGGCCGTTTTCGCCGCAAGGCAATGGCACACAAGAAATGAATGTTTTTCCTTTTTTTGGCCATAATGAAGCTGCACCAACCACTAATCTTCGGCAGAAAAAGGTGGAAAATTATATTCGTAGATACGCTAAGATAGCTATTGCGGAGCACAAAAAATTTGGTATTCCAGCAAGTATCAAAATGGCTCAAGCACTGATTGAGAGCAGAGCAGGAGAGAGTACGCTTGCGCAAAAAAATCACAATCACTTCGGAATGAAATGCTTTTCCAAAAAATGTAAAAAAGGGCATTGCACCAATTTGACGGATGATAGCCACAAAGATTTTTTCCGAAATTATCACTCCGCTTGGGAGAGTTGGAGAGCACATAGCCAACTGCTCAATACCAAAAGATATAAGCCTTTGCAAAAATACGGCGATGATTATAAGGCTTGGGCTAAAGGACTAAAGAAAATCGGATATGCCACCGACAAAAACTACGATAAAAAATTAATTGACATTATCGAGACCTATCAATTATATCGGCTCGATCAACAATAAAAACAAAATGTGCTGTGAGAAAACACTTTTGTTAAAAATTAAACCCACAATTATGATTTTTATGAATACTAATCCCGAGCTTCAAAAAGTGTTTGATACTCAGACAAAAAAGAAGGAGCCCGTGGATAAAAAGACGCTTCCTGCTACTCAATATCAGATTTTGGCAGAACGACTACTTCCTTTGATTTCTATGTTGGTCTTGTTTGGCTTATTGCAAGTGCTGTCTGCCTTTTACTACCATCCACTAGGTCAGTCTAATGGCTTCCCAAATGTCGCTGGAATGGCGATTGTCGAATCTGATATGCCGTTTGCTATACAAGTGCGCAATACAAGGGTTGGGCATGGCATGTCTCGACGGATGCTTGCGCAAAAAGTCGGGTTGACGGTGGATAATATCGCCGCTATCGAAAAGGGAGATGCCACGCCCACTAAGGAAGTAGAATATGCCCTACGTCACGTATTAGGCCTAAAAACCATTTTGGAAGATGACATCGCCGCGAATCCGTGAATACAAAATTAAACGGGAGCAAAACGAAGTTTTGCTCCCGTTTAAAAACGAGCTATCAGTTTGTGTATCTTGGCAACCAGCCACCAGCCACCAGCCAAATTAGAGTAAGTTTAATTCTTTACCAACAAAGCAAATTCGTGCCACCAGTAACCAGCAACCAGCAACTAGTATCCAGCCACCAGTAACCAGCCAAATTAGAGTAAGTTTAATTCTTTCAGAACAAAGCAAATTCGTGCCACCAGTAACCAGCAACCAGTAACCAGCAACTAGTATCCAGCCACCAGCCACCAGCTACCCCTTTTCCTTTTCTTTGTCCCGCTCGATAAGCTGTTTCATGACATCTGGAAGATCCTTAGCAGGAATGCGCTTCATGATAATCTCCTTGTCTTTGTTTAGAATATAAATGGAAGGAGTCGTTTTGACGTTATATACGG
>CAYTLX010000351.1:0-2795 GCA_964438645.1 uncultured Saprospiraceae bacterium
AGTAGGTCGCTGCCAACTTTTTTTTAAAAGCTCATCCTTTGGATGGGCTTTTTTTGTACGGATTTTACGTATTATTTAGATTATTGGTGGAATATTTGTGGGATGTAATGGAAATTTGCTGTTATTTTTTAATTTTGCCAAAACAAAACTTATAGCCATGAGCCAAAACGGTAATATTGACATTATTTATATGACACTCTTCCCTTGGGATAATGAGTACTCATCCGTATCTCTTTCTTTTACTAAGGAATTTGCTAAGAATAATAGAGTTTTTTATATCAATCATCCGTATAGCATAAAAGACTATTGGAATAATCGTAAAACTGCTAATGCCCAAAAAAGAAAAGCAAAACTACTAAAGGGACAGATGCAGTATGAACCAATTCCTGGATTAGATGAAGAACGTGTTATTGCGATTCACCCACCATTAACCATTCCTATAAATTGGTTGCCACCAGGCAAAATCTATAATTTTTTCTATAGATTAAATCGTAGAAAAATTGAGAAGACGATTCAGAAGGTCATCAAAGATTATAAAATCAACAATTATGTCTATCTGAATTGTTACGACCCTTTTTTTGTAGGAACATTGCCAAAAAATAAATTTTCTCCATTGTTGAATATTTATCAATGTATTGATGATTTTGCGATTGAGCCTTATGCGGCAAAACATGGACTAGGTCTTGAAAATATTGCCATAAAAAAAGCGGATGTCGTTGTTGCTACTTCTTCCAATCTGGTGAAGATTAAGAAATACTTAAACCCTAATATCCATTTACTGCCCAATGCGGTTGATTTAACCATTTTTGACAAAGCCGTTAGTGAAAAACTACCTATTCCGTCAGAAATAGCCAATGTAAAAAACAAAATGATCGGTTTTACAGGCAATATGGATAATGTCCGCTTCGATTTTCCACTTGTTAAAAAAATGGCAGAAGTACATCACGACAAGACTGTTGTATTGGTTGGGCCTATTAATTGTGATGATTTTTATACCCTTGGAATAGATAAATTGCCCAATGTTATTATCACTGGATCAAAAAATATTCAGGAGCTTCCAAACTATTTGCAGTATTTTGACGTAACTATTATACCCTTTGCACTAAATAAACAAACAGAAAGTATATATCCTTTGAAAATAAATGAATACCTTGCTGCTGGAAAGGCCATCGTATCAACTTCTTTTTCCGAAGATATCAAAACATTTGCAGACTGGATTTATTTAGCACAAGATGAGCAGCATTTTATTCAATTAATTGATGTGGCTATCGCCGAAAACGATGAGCATAAAATTGAAAAAAGGGTGGCCAAGGCCAAAACAAATACCTGGGTAGAACGAGTAAAGTCTTTTTGGAAAATTGTAGGGAAAAACCTAGACAAAGTAGATGGGGTTAAAAGAAAGAGTAAAATCGAGTGAGTCTTTGACTCGGCTTGCGCATTGGATGCTTATCCCGCGCAATCGGTACAGACCGAGATGGTGGGTACGTGCTCTGTGGAACCCTTTTGTCCACAAACGTGGGAAAAATGCTGTCTTCTCAAGAAGAGCTAGAAAAGATCTTTTCCCCTTTAGGCCTTTTGTTTTAGGTGCCAATTCATTTATTGAAGATTTTGCCGTAATTAACAATGCTATCGGTCATGTTATTATTGGTCAGCGTACTTTAGTAGGCATTGGGACGGTTATTATTGGCCCTGTGGTGATGGGAGATGATATTTTAATTGCCCAAAATTGTGTAATAACGGGGCAAAATCATAGCTATGCGAATGTCACGCTCCCTATTTCTGGACAAAAAGATATTGTAAAAGAAACAATCATTGAAGATCAGGCATGGATTGGAGCCAACTGTGTGGTCGTACCGGGTATAACCATTGGAAAACACGCCGTTGTCGCAGCAGGTAGCGTGGTGACCAAAAATGTTCCGCCATATTCTATTGTAGGGGGTAATCCAGCGAAGCTTATCAGACAATATAATTCGGATACCAAGGAGTGGGCACGAGTAGAAAATGACCAAATTCAAAAATGATTTTTATTCAATAGCCTATTTGTGGTGAAAAAAATCTACATTTGGAATCCCAAAGAGAGTAGGATAAATGAGTAAGCTCCGAGATATACTAAAAAACCCCACCTATATTGCGCTTATAAATGCCGCAATTGTCTTAATCGTTGCGGCTCAACAATATTTTCTGAATTCCTACAATACTTTTACCACTTACCGATATGCGACCTATCATTTTTTTCAAGAATTGCCCTTGTATGATGCTTATCCACAGTATGAAGGGTATTTTTTTTACAATCCAACATTTCCGCTTTTATTTATACCTTTTGCTTATTTGCCCGTCCCCATGGGGATTCTTGCTTGGGTAATGAGTCTAATGGTCGCTTTTTACTATGGTTTGCGGTTATTGCCCATTCAACGGGACAAGATGGTCTTTATCTATTTTTATTCGCTGGTAGCTTTGGTGACAGCGTTGCAGAACCTAGATACAGCGCCGATGGTAGTAGGGTGTATATTTGGTGCTTTTGCTTACGCAGAAAGGAAGGACTATTTTAGAGCCACTTTCTTTCCCAATGTAGGCTTTTTTGTAAAAGGGTATGTCGCCATAGGTGCTTGTTTTTTGATGATGAGTAAGTTTAAACGTCGGGTTTTTCCTTATGTCTTTTTTTGGTTTAGTTTATTTTTATTTTTACCATTGCTAAAATACTCCCCAACAGAGCTTTTTCAAATTTATCAAGACTGGGGGACATCGTATGCAAACGATCGCCAAAATCAGGTAGGAATCTCCCTAATGGGATTGCT
>CAYTLX010000352.1:0-2781 GCA_964438645.1 uncultured Saprospiraceae bacterium
AGCAACTGACCAAAAAATTACAAAAAAGAACAAAAAAATTGACAAAACTCTATGGGAGATAAATCAAAATCAACAAAATTCAACAGCAAAAATTTCATCCAATTGGTCAAAGATGCGACTTGGATGAAATATGGAAAATCGTTTGAAGATGCTGACAAGCATCAACAATTTTATGCTGTAGCAATGGCTTCTATGCAATTGCTTGCGCCAAATTGGGAAAAAACAACGATAGCCTACAACCAAAAAAAACAAGCCTGCTATCTTTCGGCAGAGTTTTTAATGGGGCGCGCCTTAGGCAATAACTTACTCAATCTAGGGCTTTATAAAGATGTCAAAAAGAGCCTTGACAAAATGGGCTTTGATCTTAATACCATCGAAGATGCAGAAGAAGATGCGGGGCTTGGAAATGGAGGACTAGGTCGTCTTGCCGCTTGCTTCCTAGACTCAGCTGCTTCCGAAGATATCCCTTTGACAGGATATGGTATTCGGTATGATTACGGCATATTTAAGCAAAAATTTGTGGATGGTCGGCAAGTCGAATTAGTGGATGATTGGTTAAAGTATGGAGACCCTTGGTCGGTTAGAAAGATTGACGATAAAGTGATTGTTGAATTTGCTGATGAGCAAGTAGTTGCCGTACCTTATGACACACCAATAATTGGATATAATACAAACAATATCAATACTTTACGTCTTTGGAAGGCGGAGCCCACAGAGCCGTTTGACTATCCCTTATTCAATGCTCAAAAATATCAAAAAGCCGTGGCTAAAAAGAATTCGGCGGAAGATATTTCGAGAGTATTGTACCCCAATGATTCCACGAATAAAGGTAAGATTCTACGTCTTAAGCAGCAATATTTCTTTGTCTCCGCTTCGTTGCAAGATATGATCCGAAAATTTAAATCGAAATCCAAAAGGAAACCAAATTTCAAGCAATTTCCGAAGCAATATGCCATTCAATTAAATGATACCCACCCTGCGGTCGCCATCCCCGAAATGATGCGGCTTTTGACGAAAAAAGAAGGTTTAGATTGGGATACGGCTTGGAAAATTGTCACCCAAACTTTTGCTTATACCAATCACACTATATTGGCGGAAGCCCTAGAACAATGGTGGAAAGGTTTTTATGAAGAGATTCTTCCTGATATTTTTACCATCCTTAAAAAGATTGACAAGCAATTTGTGAAGGAGTTAAAAGCCAAAAAATATTCGAGCACAAAGATTAAATCCATGCGCATCATATCTGGCGAAATGATCAAAATGGCGTGGCTTTCCATCTATGGTTGCCATACGGTCAATGGGGTCGCCTACCTACATACAGAATTACTCAAAAGTGCCGAACTAAAAGATTGGTATCAACTATATCCTAAGAAATTCCAAAATAAAACCAACGGCATTACCCAACGCCGATGGATGGCTTTGTCCAACCCCGAATTGTCTGAATATGTCACTAAATTATTAGGTACTGACGAATGGATTGGTGATTTGACCAAGATAAAAGCATTGGAAAAATATGCAGATGACGACAAGGTTTTGAAAAAATTTATGGCCATCAAACGTCAGAAAAAAGTGCAATTGGCTGAATACATTCTTGCACATGAAGGGATTAAAATTGACCCTGATTCTTTGTTTGATATTCAAGTCAAGCGTTTGCATGAATACAAGCGTCAATTGATGAATGCCTTCCATATTTTGGATTTGTATTATCGCATCAAAGATAATCCATCCATCGACATCGTGAAGCGGACTTTTATTTTTGGCGCAAAATCAGCTCCAGGCTATGCTAGAGCCAAATCAATCATTAAATTTATCAATGACATAGCCGACCTAGTGAACAATGACAAAGACATTGCGGGTCGAATCAAAGTGGTATTTGTCCAAAATTATCGAGTTTCTTATGCGGAAAAAATATTTCCTGCGGCCGACCTTTCGGAACAAATCTCCACGGCCGGCAAAGAAGCTTCAGGTACTGGAAATATGAAATTTATGCTCAACGGAACGCCTACTATCGGTACCTTAGATGGCGCAAATGTGGAGATTGTAGAAGAAGCAGGACTAGAAAATAATTTTATTTTTGGACTTACTGTCGATGAGATTGCTAAAATCAAAAAGAATTATCATCCCAAAGACGAATTAAAAAAGGTCGAAGGTCTCGAAAGAGTCGTCAATGCCTTAAAAGATAAGACTTTTGGATATACCCGAGACCGCAAGATGCGTGAGCTTTATAACTCACTTACCAAAGGGGCTTCCTGGCACCAAGCTGATAACTACTTCATTTTCAAGGACTTTGAAGCTTATAGAGCCAAACAGATTGATGTGGACAAAGCCTTTCGGAATAAAAAATCTTGGGCTCGAATGTGCTGGTTGAATATGTGTAATGCTTCAAAATTTAGTAGCGACCGCACTATTTTGGAGTATGCTAAGGATATTTGGAAGGTGGATAAAAATATTGTTTAGGAGGGCTGAAAATTGTGGCATTGTGCTGCCTACCGCCCGTGGTTTTGGGTTTCACGCAACGTCGCAACGACGCAACGCGGCTGCCGCCTGTGACATTTTTTAAACACTTGAAACATTGAAGCACAGTACTGCCGCCTTGGAAGAATTTAAACTGCCGATAATATCTTGAATATCAAGCAAGGCATAGCGAGTCCCGCTGGAATTTGTGAACGCCGAGTAAGGCGAAATTTGAAGAACTCTAGCAACACTATTCTCTTTGGACGCATACCGCTTCAAATTTTGTCTTAATCAAGGCAGCAAATGGAATCGGGGCAGGCTATGTCG
>CAYTLX010000353.1:0-2780 GCA_964438645.1 uncultured Saprospiraceae bacterium
AACCTACGTAAGGAAGTTACCAAAAACTCAAAGTGGTATTTTTATGACAATGGCATCCGAAATATCATCATCAACAACATGAACCCTATCTCCTTAAGAAATGATGTGGGCGCACTGTGGGAAAACTATCTTGCCAGCGAAAGAATTAAATTCCAAAATTATAATAGAATGCTAGTGTCTAATTATTTTTGGCGAACCTACGACCAACAAGAGATAGACTGGATAGAAGACCGTGATGGCTTACTCCACGCTTATGAATTCAAATGGAACTCAAAGCGCAAACCCAAAGTACCAGTTGCCTGGAAAAAAGCCTATGAATCTGCCACCTTTAAAATAATTAACCAAGATAATTATTTGGATTGGATTGGGTAAAAAAAAATTTAATCCCCCAACTTCCGTCAAATAACATTTAACCAATTAGTAGGACTGCACCGAAAACAAAACCATGAAAAAGAATACAAACCGCATCAATCTAATCAAGTCTTTGCCTATCGTCCGCACGATAAAAGATGTACAATACGAGCCATCGTTTTACTTCTCTTTCACACAAACTAAAGACCAAAATAATTTACCATTTGTGTTTCAAGCTCAAATTTCTGAAAAGGAAAAAGGAGAAATGATTAAAGAAAGGAATAAAAATCTATTTACAAAGTCGGCTGTATTTGGTTTTTCTGCCTTTATTTCTATTGCCATCCTATCCGTCTTGCGCGGAAATGCATTCACGATGGAACATTTTTTAGCTTTTCTAATTCAAGCTGTGATGATGATTGCAATAGTTAGCATCATCTTAATTATTGTGAGCATGATACTTCCCAAGGCATATCCAGACAAAATACTCTTTACCGAAAATCGCCTTAAAGTGGTCAACTCCAAAGGTAAAGCCGATATCGACATCGCTTACTCAGACATTGATTACATCAACATTGTACGAAAAGGCAATCAAAAATTTATTTGCTTCGCCAAGCACTCAGACGACAAACTAGCGGTTTTGCGCAACTCCCCTATTTTTGATATTACTACCAAATCAGATGAGATTTTTATATCCAAACTTTTTAAAAAAATTACTCAACTAACCAATGTTAACTTTAAGGAACGTAAATTAAGTTAGAGGTCAAGGGGTTGAAAATGCCTGTGATATTAGCATTTTTTGAGAAAAATTAGCTTAAGAAAGCTTGTCTGTGCCTGCCATTTTGGATTGGATTCATTTTTTTGTAGTAAATAGCCAACTTCCATGTAACCCCTTGACCTTTAACCCTTTATCTTTAAGCAGCACCCTAAAAATTAAGCATGCAGGAAGCCAATCTAGCCCAATACCGTAAAACTTAATTACCAAAATTTAAGTAAATTACACAACACATAAGCAATCACACCATCAAAATATCGACAACCAAGGCAAAACTCCTTTCGGAAAATTCTCTTAAATTGTACCAAAACACCCCAAAATCAGTTTGTATATACAGCGCAAAATTTAACCCATAAATGCCACGCAAACTACTATGGCTTACTCCTTTTTTACTCAACCTGGGCTTTCTCTTGGGATGGACATCCACGCTTAAAGCCCAAGGCTTGCCTCTTTCCAATCAAAAAAGCCTAATTTTTTCAGCCCTAGAAGACACTATTTGTTTAGACACACTAAGCCTAATCCCTTCATCCATCACCGTCAAACAGTTAGAAAACGGCAACCTACTCGATTCAAATTCTTATAAAATTGTCGGTGACTGTATCATTTTGCGCAAGCCCCTTCCTTACGGAAAAAAAGATAGTTTAATCTTGACCTATCGGACATTTCCTATTGATTTGCGCAAGCATTATCGGTGGATAGATAGCTCAAAAATAGGGGACAAAATTCAAGAAATTGATATTGCCTTTGACCTTGAAGAAGAAAAATCCAATTCTGTCCTTCCCGACTTAAAAGGATTGGACTACCAAGGTAGCTTTGCCCGCGGATTTACACTTGGCAACAATCAAAGCCTTGTGCTCAACTCCAGCTTCAATCTCCAAATGGCTGGAAAAATCGCCAACGATATTAATATCAAAGCAGCCATCACCGACGAAAACATCCCCATCCAGCCCGAAGGAAACACTCAAGAACTCCGAGAATTTGACAAAATTTTTATCCAATTAAGCAAAGGAGCGACCAGCCTTACTGCTGGAGATTACGAACTAAAATCAAAAAATAGCTACTTCCTAAATTACTACAAAAAACTACAAGGATTGACTGCTGAGACTTCCGTCAAAACAGGAAAAAATAGTGCGTTGAATATACGTGGAAGTGTGGCCATACCCAAAGGGCAATTTGCTCGTAATATTATCAATCCTATCGAAGGCAACCAAGGCCCTTACTCTTTACGGGGCAACAATGGGGAGCGATTCTTAATCATCCAATCTGCTACCGAACGGGTTTTTATTGACGGCCAATTACTCAAGCGTGGCATTGACAAAGACTACATCATCGACTATAATCGCGGCACAGTCACCTTTACGCCCAAAAAAATAATTACCAAAGATTCTCGAATCATCATCGAGTTTGAATATTCTGACCAACAATTTCAAAAAAGCTTAATGGCTACCGACCTAGATTGGACACATAAAAACTGGAAAGTCTATTTTAATTTTATTACCAACCAAGACAGCAAATTAACAGGCGGTGCCAAAGACATTCCTAAAGAGCAGAAATTAATTTTGGCACAAGCTGGAGACAACTTATCTCAGGCATTTGTATCCGGTATTGACACCATTGAAAATTATACCCCAGAAATGGTCACTTACGAAATCATCGA
>CAYTLX010000354.1:0-2780 GCA_964438645.1 uncultured Saprospiraceae bacterium
GAGTTGAGAAGCTGAGTCACTTGTCCACCAAACTAAGGAAGAGCACTCACCCAATACCCCAATACCCCAACAAACCCATTTTTCTTCTATCTTTGCAGCGATGATATATTTAGAAGCTGTACACATTACGAAGACCTACGGGGAGAAGGTACTTTTTGAAGACTTGAACTTTACGATTAGTGAAGGGCAAAAGATCGCCTTGGTCGCTAGAAACGGTACAGGAAAAACATCTTTGTTTCGTATCCTATCGGGCGAAGAGAAGTCCGAAGGTTATACGTCTAAGTTATTGATTAGCAAGAATATACGAGTTGGGATATTGACACAAGAGCCCAAGTTTGACCCCCAAATGACCGTTTTGGAAGCTGCCCTTTCGGGCGAAATACCGGAGTTGCAGGCCGTTGTCGCCTACGAAAAAGCATTATTGGATGTTGATAATCATGAAGCCCTAAAAAAAGCGACCGACCAGATGGATGCGCTGAAGGCTTGGGATGTGGATAGTCGGCTCAAAGAAATTCTTTTTAAGCTTAATTTGGATGACCTAGAAGCCTTAATGGGTACGCTTTCGGGGGGGCAAGTCAAACGAGTCGCATTGGCTAATCTTATTGTACAAGATGCTGATTTTTTAATCATGGACGAGCCGACCAATCATTTGGATATTGATATGATTGAGTGGTTGGAATCCTATTTGACCAAGCCTTCTGTTACCTTGTTGATGGTGACGCATGATCGTTATTTTTTGGATAGAGTGTGTGATAATATTTTGGAGTTGGAAGGGGGTAAGCTCTACAAGCATAAAGGCGGCTATGGGGTGTATCTGGAGAATAAAGCCATTCGGGAAGAAGTAGATGGCGCACAGCTAACTCGGGACAAAAAACTCTTAAACAAGGAGCTAACTTGGCTACGACGCCAACCCAAGGCGCGGAGTACTAAGGCAAAATCTAGGATTGATGGATTTTATGAGTTAAAAGAAAAAACGGAGCGAGATACAGGGCCAATTGACATTAAAATATCCGTAAAAGTAGAGCGTCTAGGCTCTAAAATTCTTGAAGCTGAGTACATTTCCAAGAGTTTTGGTGAAAAGGTCTTGGTCAAGGATTTCCATTATAAGTTTAAGAAAGGAGAAAAAGTAGGAGTTGTTGGCCCCAATGGTATCGGGAAATCAACTTTTATTAAGCTATTAACAGGGAATTTGAAGCCAGATAGCGGGAAGGTGGTTGTCGGAGTAAATACCAAATTTGGGTATTATTCGCAAGATGGCTTAAAGGTAGATGGAGATAAGCGTGTGATTGATGTCGTTCGGGACATTGCGGATTATATACCGATGTCGAGTGGTCGGGACATGACGGCAGAGCAATTATTGGAGCGATTTATGTTTTCGCGCAAGCACCAGCAGGTCTATATCTCCCAGCTGAGTGGGGGGGAGCTGCGACGATTGTATTTGATGACTGTCTTGATGCAAAATCCCAATTTTTTAATATTGGATGAGCCTACGAATGATTTGGACATCATTACGCTGAATATTTTAGAAGAGTTTTTGGAGCAATACACAGGTTGCGTGCTGGTGGTGACACATGACCGATACTTTATGGATAAGATTGTGGATCACCTATTTATCTTTGAAGGCAGCGGTAAGATTAAGGATTTTAATGGGACTTACACCGAATACCGCGATGCTTCCATTAAAGCAGCCAAGGCTTCCGCCAAAAATTCTACTTCCGTAAAAAAAGCGCCAACGGAAACCGTCATTTCTTACGAAAACCAAAAGAAAATCAAAAACCTAGAGCGAGATATCGAGCGGCTTCATGTCCAAAAAAAGGAATTGACCGCAAAATTCTACGAGGCTGATTTAAGTCAAGATGATATCACTGCCCTTTCGGAAAAATTAGAAGCACTCAAGGAAAAAATTGATGATAAGGAGATGGCTTGGATGGAATTGATGGAAGGCTAGTACAACGGGCTTAGGTACAATGGGCTTTAGCCCGTTGAGTTACAGCCCGTTGAGTCAAGTAAAATATCCCAAATTAATTATTATTAAAACAAAAAAATGCAAAAGTATTGGATTTTCACACAAAATGTTGTACCTTTGTGGTAGGCATCAAAGGACGCCATCATTTTTTTGTTTAATATAATGGACACCGGCTCCATAAACCCAGCCGATTCGCCCCTTTTTAGTCTTTATTTTCACCCACGGTTCTTCCGTAACTTTACGCCCAAGGTTGATTTTTTGCTTAAAGTCAGTAACTTCATCCAAAAAATAAACCTTCTCAAAAAGGGGAAGCTTTTGTATCGTCAAAGAGTCCAAGCTCGGCCCTTTGCGTAGTTTTAATCCGTCGATAGTGACGTATAGAATAGCGCGGTCGATGATGACTTTTTGTATTTTCTTTTCGGGTGAAATTGTATTTTTTGTTGGTTTTTGCACTTCGGGTACCACCTGTGCTTCTTGAGTAGAATCAATAATGATTGGCGGAAGTCCATTGTTATTTGTGGAAACGGGAGTCATTGTCGTATCTTTGTCTGGAGTGATGACGGTAGTGACGGGATTGAGTGCTTTTTGGGTGCGATTGCATTTTGCGAAAGCCCATATCGAAAAGCTAACAAAAAAGATGGCCAAAAGCATCATCTCAAATTTGGGTAATTTAGTACTCATAGTGTTTGTTTATACTGCAAAGATGGTGGTTTTTGACTAAAAAAAATAGTAACTGTTTAGGTGCCCCTATTTTTAGGCAAAAAATAGGCATTTTTGTGTATGTTGAAGCTCTTTTTTTTGAAGCGTAGCTAGG
>CAYTLX010000355.1:0-2769 GCA_964438645.1 uncultured Saprospiraceae bacterium
CTTTGGGTGCCTTATCACGAGCTAAAATGCCCCAACGAAAAGCCTAAAATCGTCAATACCCCAAATTCCTTCCCTATTTTTGGTCCAAAATACCAAAAAGTAAAAACCATATCCCAAAAATTAAAAGGCAAAGTCTTTTATATCATGGGGGGACATGGTGGCCCAGACCCAGGAGCCATCGGAAAACGCGGCTCGCACAAACTCTGTGAAGATGAATATGGCTATGATGTCGCCCTTCGCTTGGCTCATAAATTAATCGCCAATGGTGCCGTTGCTCACGTAATCCTTCGGGATCCCAACGACGGGATTCGGGATGAAAAATTTTTAAAATGCGATTCGGATGAAGTTTATCTTGGCAAAAAGAAAGTCCTTCGTTCACAAATCCCTAGATTAAAACAGCGGGCTGATATCGTCAATGACCTTTTTCTGACTTACAAAAAAAGGGGCGTATCTAGCCGCAATCAAATCGCAATCATGCTACACATCGACTCTCGAAACACCCACTCTAGGACGGATGTGTTCTTTTATCATGCACCCAAAGCCACAGAAAGTAAAAAAATAGCTACCCAGCTTTACAATACCTTCAAAGCCAAGTACAAAAAATTTCAATCCACCAAGAAATATAAAGGGAGTGTTAGCGCAAGAGACCTTTATATGCTTATGAACCTAAAACCTAGGGCCGTTTATTTAGAATTAGCGAATATCCGCAATGCGGCAGACCAAAAAAGACTCATCCTTGCGGAAAATCGGGACGCACTCGCCAAGTGGATTACCGATGGTTTGATTGAGTATTATTAACGATGCTACCGCCCAGGATTGGGGTGTCTCGCTACGACGATACGGCGCAACGCTGCTACCGCACTTGACATTTTGTTATAACTTTGGACATTACAAGGGCTTGCAAAAAAATGTCGCACCAAAGCTAAAATAATAGCATTTCTAAATACCGAAAGCTAAAATATTAGGATTTTTTTCTCTTCCGTCTCTTCTCCTTAAAGAATTTTTTATCTGCTATATAGATGATCTTCTTCACTTCACAAAAAGTAATGGTCTTATCTTTATTCGTCAATAAAGTGGTTTTAATTATTTCAATTTCATCTTCTTGAGCGACTCTTTTCTTTATCTCTTCCAACTCTGCTAACGAATAGGTAAACTCTGCATACAAATTCTCCTTGGCAGGTCGCTTAAAATAGACCTCTGCGGACTTGTCCCATACTACAAAGCCTTCTCCTATCAAATTAATCAGCTGCACCATGGGTATCGGATCCACCGCCGAAAACATACTCCCCCCAAAAATAGAACTCACATAGTTTTTATTTTTATAACTCAGCGGCAACTTGATTTGAACTTTTAACAAATCTGACGAGACACTAACAATTCGCCCCGTACTTCTACGATACATTGGCGACAGATTAAATCCAAATTTAAACAGCGTTGACTTGCCGATATACTTTGATCCTATTCTGACAAAATCCTGATAAAATGACATTCAATTTCTTTTTTAGACGGTTCAAAATCTTTAGAAGAGACCGATTACTTCTTTTCCACCGCAATAACCTGATGCGGAATATCCAATAATTCTGACACCCTAGTCGGATGGGTATCTGTAATAAATACTTGCCCAAAATCGGACTCCCCAATAACTTCCACTAAATTAGCTACTCTTTCTCTATCCAGCTTGTCAAAAATATCATCCATGAGCAAAATAGGCAATTCGGGAGATGCTTGCGCTAAAAATTGATATTGCGCCAGTTTTAAGGCAATAACAAAACTCTTACGCTGCCCTTGCGAAGCAAATCGCTTCAACGGCATATCATCCATAAAAAACACAAAGTCATCTTTATGAATCCCAACCGTTGTCCGCTCAAGTAGTTTATCTTTCTCCAAAGCTTTGTCTAACAACATCGCAAAATTATCTTCTAGTAAAGGAGATTTGTACGCAATCCGAACGGCTTCTCGCTCGCCAGAGATGAGTCCATAATACTTATTAAACAAAGGGGTCAACTCTGAAGTCCAAGATTTTCTAGCACCAAAAATATACTCGGCTGGCGCAATCAAATGCTCATTGTAGGATTGAAGTAATTGCATATCTAACCACCCCGTTTTACTTTTTAGCAAGGCATTTCGCTGCTTCAATAAACGATTATATCGAACTAAAGCCGCCAAATACTGGGGATTTTTTTGCGAAAGCGTATTATCTGCAAATTTGCGCCGCTCTTCGCTCCCTCCTGTGGCAATCAAAGTATCATCTGGCGCAATCATCACCACTGGCAGCCGCCCTACATGCTCCAATAATCGGTCATACACCTTGCCATTGGTCTCAAAAATTTTTTTCTTTTGCTTCATGACTTTAGCGACTACATCTAGCTGCTTCATCCCTTCTTCTAGGCGATAAACCCCTGCTACACGCGCAAAATCCGTATCTTTTTGCATCAAATTTTTGTCCGTCCCCCCAAAAAAACTTTTGGTCATACACAGCACATAGATGGCGTCCAAAAGGTTGGTCTTCCCCACCCCATTGTTGCCTGTAATAACATTGAATCGGGCATTAAAGTCAAACGCCCGCCCCGTATAGTTCTTAAATTGAGTTAGTTTCAGTGTCTGCAAGTACATAGGGCAAAGTTAGCAAATTACTTCACTATAGGGTAAGAATTTGCTTGATGGTTTTGTTGGGTTTTGAAGAGTTGAGACGTTCGCTGCGCTCTCTGGTTGAGTCTCTCGCTTTGCTCGCTGGTTGAGACGCTTGTCCTGCGGACTTCGCTGGTTGAG
>CAYTLX010000356.1:0-2752 GCA_964438645.1 uncultured Saprospiraceae bacterium
GCAAGGTGGCTACCTTGGATAAGGGTTATACAGGATATAAAATTGAGTTGAAAAGAACTCGTTATGAATTACCCCTTAGTGACGTGATTTTTACGAGTTACTCTGATGTTACTTTATATCGCAATGCCAACGGGGATTATGTTTATTTGACGGGGGATTTTGCAACTCGCACGATAGCGGATATTGGATTGAAGTATGTGCGAAAGGAAGTGCCAAAAGCTAAATTACACTTATTTCGCAAGGGAAAAATGGTGGATTAGTAACCCGTTTGGTAAACGCCCTAGAGCCACCAACCCCAAAAAAAGGCAAGCATGCGTTTGCTAAACGTCCCCAAAAAAGGTGTAACGGTGTAATGGTGTAGCGGTAAAAAAAAACAGCGGATAAGAACCTTTGTTCCATCCGCTGCCGTAAAATAAACCCCCCAAATTATTCTTAAAGCCATTTTTATTGGCCATTATTTCATTGCTAGTTGCATGATTCATTGTGCAAATAAAATGCCACAGCGCCTACATATTCGTTCAGATAAAAGGACTTTGTCAAGTGATAGTTAATCGTATAGTATAAGTGCCTTACGATGTGTTGATATGTTTGGAATAAAAATGTGTGTTTTTTTTGCTAAAAAAGTGTAACTGTTTAGGTGTCCCTATTTTTAGGCAGAAATAGGAGTTACAAAAAATAAAACAAAGATATTGAAGTATGCAGTAGGGGTTTTAGTTTTGATTTTTGTGCTTTTGACGATTTCTTATCGCCAAGGGGTGTTGCCGCCCAATATGGAAGTAAGTTTGGAAGATGACTTTATACAATTGACGAAGCCACCCGAAGAAGTAGCTGATTTGCTGCAAAGCCAATGCTATAACTGTCATTCGGCGAAAGCCAAATATCCCAAGGAAGCACATTTTTATCCGTTTCATAAAAAATATGTAACACCCGTCAAAAAAGGACGCAAAAAGCTTAATTTCTCTAAATGGTCTTCTTATACTCCCGAAATGCAAAAGGTATTGCTCTTGATTGCTGTCGAACAAATGGAAAATCACGCTATGCCCATGAAGGATGTTTTCCCGCAAGGGGAAGATACGCTTTCGCAAAACAAGGAGAAATTGCTGATCCAGTGGTTGGCTCAGGAAGCAGAAGCAGGCATGTAGCCTTATATTGTTATCACTGGTTTGATTATTTTATGGACAAAAACAGAAATTAACCCAATAAACACAGGTTTTTTATAATTTATTGCAGGTAATCTTTTTGGATGCTCGTCGTTTGTAGTGGGTTTTCATTTTTTGAAAAATATATCAAGTTTGGCTAAAACGGCTCGAAAGAGCCTATTGAACGCCGAAGGCACTTTAAACGCTACGTAGTAGCCTTTGAACAAAAATAGGGTACAAAGCCAATTTCAAAAGGCACTTCAAAAACCCACTTGAAACGACAAAGCATCATCTTTTTGGCTAATTTGATTAAAATAGAAATTATTGCATGATACAGTTTATTGCCTGATGCTAGGTTTGATAAAAATATATATACAGTCAACCTAAAAGACTAAAGGGTCTGAAGGGGTTGACTAACTTACCCATAGTGAAGCTATGAAGGTTGGTTGTGCAAATACGGAGGCGTAGCGGGTCACGGTGTAAACTTCTGACGATGAGAAAGGTCAAATTTGAAGACTTTTGACGAAGATTTAGACCGTATTCATACACCTTCAAATTTTGCCTTAATCAAGGAAGACGTTGGAGGCGTGGCAGGCTACGTCGGAGTATTAGTTTTTTTCACCAAAGTATGGGTTAAATATTGTAAAAAAAATGCTACATACTCAGAAAATTTATTATCTTTAGCCTGAATTTGATTGATTAGTGGGAGACCACAAAATAAAATAAAGCATTATGCCAGAATTTGGATTAATTATTTTAGTTGCGGCAGTACTCATCGCATTGCAGAGTTTTTTCATTGTTAAGCAACAAACGGTTGCCATTATTGAGCGATTTGGTAAGTTTGTCGGATTTAGACGCTCAGGCTTACAATTCAAAGTACCTGTGATGGATAAAGTTGTCGCAAGAGTAAATCTCAAAGTGCAACAATTAGACGTGCAAGTAGAGACCAAAACCAAAGATGATGTATTTGTACACCTAAAAGTGTCGGTTCAGTTTAGAGTTATTCCTGATAGTGTGTATGACGCATACTACAAATTGGAAAATCCGTTTGAGCAAATTAACTCCTATATTTTTGATACGGTCCGTGCGGAAGTGCCCAAAATGCGTTTGGATGATGTATTTGAGCGAAAAGATGATATTGCACATGCGATTCAAGATGAATTGGGCGAAGCAATGGGCGAATATGGTTACAAAATCGTCAAAGCGTTGGTAACAGATATCGATCCCGCTGCCGAAGTAAAAACAGCCATGAACCGTATTAATGCAGCCGAAAGAATTAAGGTCGCTGCGGAGTACGAAGGCGAAGCAGAGCGTATCCGTATTGTGGCAAAAGCTACTGCAGAAGCAGAAAGTAAGCGTTTGCAAGGTCAAGGTATTGCCGATCAGCGTCGGGAGATTGCGCGTGGTATCGAAGATTCGGTAGAAAGCTTGAATAAAGTAGGGATCAACTCACAAGAAGCATCCGCTTTGATTGTGGTTACACAGCATTATGATACTTTGCAATCTATCGGTGAGCATACGGGTAGTAATTTGATTTTGCTACCAAACTCCCCGAGTTCTGCAAATGATATGTTGACGACGATGTTGGCTTCCTTTACGGCTTCCGCCCAAAT
>CAYTLX010000357.1:0-2750 GCA_964438645.1 uncultured Saprospiraceae bacterium
CCTTTTTTGCTCTAGCAATAATTCAATCTGGCTATTCGGTTGAACAACTGCGCAACTGAAGATTCCACAAAATTTTATGGTGTAGGCTGGTTTCAGTTGGACAATTGCACAAAATTCGCTTAAGGTTTAAGGTTTAAGAAACCCCAGTTTTTAAGCTACTCGCTTGGCATTTTTATCGTCCGTTATTGTGCTTGGCAAGGTTCTCAAACCGTGCCTACTCCCCCACAATTTCAAATCTTTGCACCAAGCGATGTCCATCCTTATCCACAATGGTCAATAGGTGTTTGCCTGCTTTAGGGCTCAATGCCATCTGATGAAAATGCTTAGTCTTTCCCAAAAACCGGTTATCCAAATGCCAAAACAAAGTCTCTTTGGGGTAGTCATAAGCCACTTCAAATATTATTTTTTCCTTCTCCCCATCTAACCCTACGGGTACAAAAATCTTACTCGGTTTTCGTGGATAAATCAATTGCATCGGCTTATACCCATTGGGTTCGCACCCCTTCCGAAATGGTGGAAGTCCTTGATAATCAGGATGATGCATCTTATAATAAAAGGCTTCTATCGGACGAAGTTTAAAAATAGATACGGGGTCTATATCTTCTCCTTGGGCACAATCCCTAGTCACTCGATAGCGATGACTTGCGTCCAAATTGGTCAATGTATGATAAGCGCATACGGGCAGATTTCTCGCACTACGCAGCACCTGAATGGTATCTACGGGACAACCTGCTTTCGCCAAATAACCACTTTTTGCACAAACAGGTCGCTCGGTCAATTCATCAAAAGGAGCATCAAACCATTTTCCTTGCGGCAACTGTTTAAATACATCAAACAAAATAGGCGCCGCCATATTTACTCCAGTCAGTCCTGCTCGCCCTTCCCCATTGGCATTTCCAGTCCAAACCACTACTACATAGTCTCGATCCAACCCCATCGCCCAAGCATCCCGAAAGCCGATACTTGTCCCTGTCTTCCAAGCAACCGGGCGCCCCGTCCCAAATCGTTGCCACTGACCTTCATTATTCGGTCGTTTTAGCGACTTCATCATCTCAAAAATGCTCCAAATAGCTCCAGCAGACATCACTGGTGGCTCCGAGCGATAAGTAGATGCTTCCTTTTTTCCCGCAAGGGTATAACCAGCGGAATGTACGTCTTCCAACCGATATGTACCATCCTTATCATAAAAATGTCGCAGAGTTCTTGCCAAAGTAGCATAAGCACTTCCCACCTGCCAAGGACTTGTCTCAGCGCCCCCCACAATCAACGTAAGTCCATAATAGCTAGGCGAATGCACTAGACTTTTCAAGCCCAAACGCTTTAAATTATGATGAAATTTATCGATGCCGTAAGTCCTTAATAAACGCACAAAAGGAATATTCAAAGACCGAATCAACGCTTGATCCAACGGCAGCACACCCGCATAATTATGGTTAAAATTTTCGGGGTGATACTGCCCAAATTGAGTAGGAATATCCCGCAATAAGCTCTTCGTCGTCACCAAACCATCATCAATGGCCAGTCCTGCCAAAATCGGTTTCAAGACACTACCCGTACTACGATTGGCTTGTATGACATCGACTCTCGCCCCATGCTCTCTTCCCGTGGTTATTGCGTTTCCGACATAAGCTAAGGCGTTGCCAGTCTCCACATCCAGCACCAAAACGGCGCAGTTATTTACTTCATTTGCTTTCAATCTTCTAAGCTGTAACTCGACAATCTGGTTGACTTTTATTTGAAGATTTTTCTGAATGGTCGTTCTAACTCTCGTCGATTGGTTATTTTGGGCTAGGATGGCGTGATTGAGTAGATGCGGGGCAAAACTAGGAAGCCGATGCGGTTTTCCCGGAAGGGGCTCGTCCTTGCTCAACACACAAGTCAACGAATCAATTTTGCCTTGATGCCACAGCTTATCGAGTAGATTATTTCGCTTGCGCAAAAGGATTTTTTCGTTTTTTCCAGGTCTGACCAATGACGGATTATTGGGCAAAACAGCCAGTACAGCGGCTTCTCCCATAGACAATAATTGGGGCGACTTACCATAATATCTCCAAGAAGCGGCTTCCAATCCGACAATATTTCCCCCGAAAGGGGCATTGGATGCATAAAAAGACATGATTTCTTTTTTGGAGTATCTCAGATTGAGCCTTACGGCCAAAATAGTCTCTTTCATCTTCTGCCAAATAGTCCTTTTGCGATTCTTATAAGCCATCCGCATCACTTGCATATCCAATGTACTTGCTCCACTAATCACCTTATTCGCCTTCAGATTCTGGCGAATGGCTCGACTCATACTCCGTATATCTATGCCAAAATGCTGATAAAATCTTTTGTCTTCATAAGTGGTGATTGCTTGCGCAAAAAAAGGTGGGACCGAATCCATTCTAGGAAAGCGCCATTGTTCATCCTTCGCCAACCGTGCCCCAAGAAGCTGCCCGTTTGCATCTTCGATGACAACCGAAACAGGATCTCTAAATAAAGGCTTGGGCAAAGCAAACACAAACCAAATCAGTCCTATTCCTAGGCATACAAGGGCTATTTTTCTTTTTTTCTTCTTCTTTGACATTTGTCCTGTTTACGAAATCAAAGATAAGGCGTTTTAGCAGAAAGGGACAAAGTAAATAGAATTTGAAGAGTTTTAGCTAGAATTTGCTTCTAGTCACCCGTTTTTTTTTTCTTAACTTTCCAAAAGTTTAGAACTTTGGAAAGTTAGACAAAAAGGTAACTGTTTAGGTGCTCCTATTTTTAGG
>CAYTLX010000358.1:0-2747 GCA_964438645.1 uncultured Saprospiraceae bacterium
TCTCCTTCGTCTTCATCGAGTTCGGGGTTCATCTCCAATACTTTTCCCGCAAGGGGCATGAATAAGTCTGAAGTGGTCTTTACGGCTTCGACGGTACCAAACACTTCATTTTGCGCAAGCTCATCATCAATCGTATCCACTTCGACATAGACTAATTCGCCTAATTCACTTTGCGCATAATCTGTAATACCTATGGTTGCGATGTCTCCATCCAATTTAATCCATTCGTGCTCCTTAGTGTATTTCAAGTCAGCAGGTATATTCATTTTTTGTCAATTATTAAGTTAAAAAAAGTGGGGACAGCTATTTAAACCTGCCCCCTGATATTTTGTTTGAATTAAAGGATGTTTTCCTTTACCCAATCGGTCGTCAATGATTTTGGTCTTTCTAATGGCATGCCTAGCGCCCGAGACCAAGTGCCTGCGGCTAATACGCCTAAAGCTCGAGAAACACCAAACAAAACCGTATAGTAAGAGTACTCTTTCAACCCGTAATGCACGAGAATGGCTCCAGAATGCGCATCTACATTAGGCCAAGGGTTCTTTACTTTTCCGAGTCCTTTCAAGACATCTGGAACTACATTGAATAGTTGTTGGACAATATTCACAATGTTATCGTCTTTGATATACGCTTTCGCAAATTTTTGCTGAGCGGTAAATCGGGGATCGGGTCTCCGCAATACTGCGTGACCGTAACCAGGGATAACTCGTCCTGACTCGATGGTCTTTTCTACAAATGATTTGACTTGGGCTTCTGTCGGCGTATCCGTCCCTAGGTAACCCACCATATTGAATATCCATTCAATCACTTCTTGATTGGCTCTTCCGTGCAATGGTCCGGCTAAGGCGTTCATGCCTGCGGCCAAAGCTAGATAGGGATTACTTAATGTTGAGCCGACCAAGTGGACAGTATGAGCCGAAGCATTGCCCCCTTCGTGATCCGCATGAATGGTCAAATACATTCTCATCAAATCTTGAAAATCTGCACTCTTATACCCGAGCATGTGCGCAAAGTTAGAAGCCCAATCCAAGCGCTTATCTGGATCAATATACTGCCCCTTTTTAAATAGCTTCCTATAAATATGAGCCGCTAAATAAGGCAATCTAGCAATCAACGTCATCGAATCTTCATAGTAAGCATCCCAATACTCGCTTTTACGCATCCCTTCGGCATATCTTTTAACAAATACGCTGTCTTCCGCCATAGACGTGATACCCATACTAAAAAGCGTCATTGGGTGCGTGGTGTCTGGCATAGCTTGCAGCACTTTGCGCGTTTGCTTCGGCAGCTCTCCACGATTGTGCCATTCATTGGTCAACCAATCTACATTCGTTGCATTTGGAATCTTACCCGTAAGCATCAACCAAAAAAGGCCTTCTGGCAAAGGCTCATTACCTTTACCTGTCGGCAATAATTTTTGTAGCTCGGGGATGGTATAGCCCCTAAAACGGATACCTTCAACGGGGTCAAGATTAGACGTTTCCCATATCATACTTTTGATACCCCGCATTCCGCCATAGGCTTGGGAAAGTTTTACTTCATCTATTTTCTTGTCGCCATGTTCTTTGAGGATTGCTCTCACTTCTTGGAATCTATCCAAGGCCACATCTTTAAAAAGTTCTTTTAATGGATCCATAATTTTTGGTTAAGGTTTGGAAATGGTTAAGAGAAGATGACTTCGCTATAGTACTTATTGGAAGCATCTTCGGGAGACAATCCATTTTTTTGGTAATTTTTCATCATTTTGCCTTTTTGCTTGCGCAAATCAATCTGATATTGGCGGTAAGCTTCTCTTTGTGCATCATTTTCGAGTATCAATTTTATTGAAACCATCGTGCCTTCGTACAAAGCCTTTAGCTTTGTAGCATATTTCTTAGGATTTTTGGATTTATATTTTTGAATCACTTGAAAATCATCATGCTTTCGCTGAATCACCCTAGTCAATTTATTGATTTGACGTTCATTTAGCGATAGTTTTTCCGTAAGGAAGTTTATTTCCTTACCTTTGCGGTCTTGAGCTTGCGCAAAAGACAGGTTGGCACCTAAAATGCAGATGGCTAAAAAAAGAGAAAATTTCATTGTTCAGATATTTGGTGAGTGCACATTACATATATGCGAAGCCAAAGATAAGTATTGACAGCATCATTTTCCAAAAAAAAAGCAATGATTATAATTAGCGACAAAATAATAAGCGATGACATCATTCATCAAAAGTTCGTTTGCGACCTAAAGGCTTGTAAAGGGGCATGTTGTGTCGAAGGAGATTATGGTGCGCCACTCGAAGCAGATGAACTGCCTATCCTTGAAGAAATCTTTGAAAAAGTGAAGCCATACCTTACGGAAAAAGGTATCCAAGCCATCGAAGAGCAAGGCAAGTATGTCCAAGTAAGTGACCCTGATAAATATGCCACGACGCTTATCGACAACCAACCTTGCGCCTACTATTACCAAAATGAAGGCATCAGCTACTGTGGCATCGAAAAAGCTTGGATGGATGGAAAAATTGATTTCCGTAAACCCATCTCCTGCCAACTCTACCCTATCCGTGCCGAAAAAGCCCCCAATGGCCTAGAAATTCTCAACTACGACCGCTGGGACATCTGTGGCGCTGCTTGCGCAAATGGTCGAAAAAAGGATGTTCGAGTCTATCAATTCTTAAAAGAACCCCTAATCCGTAAATATGGACAGGATTTTTATGATGAATTGGCGGCTGCAGCGGATCATTTATTGGGGGATGATGACTAATT
>CAYTLX010000359.1:0-2742 GCA_964438645.1 uncultured Saprospiraceae bacterium
GGTATCAACTAAATTTTATTTTCTTCTAAGCATATATGAATTAAATAATTTGGAAGATTTCGTTTGTTCTAACCCAAAAAGTAAAGGGATAATTCCACTTATTGTACTGATTGCTCCATAAATTCCCCATAACACAACTGTAACAATAATTCCAATTATTACACCCGCTAAAATTAGTGTTCTACTGGGTTTTGCATTTATATCATTCACGTGTTTTTTTTCGATATTACTACATTTTTTGCAAATTACATCAAATTCTAAACCTTTTTCTCTTTCCAATTCCGCTCTATCAGGAGCGCTTGATTTTATGTGTATTTCTGCCTTACAAGATTTACAGTATGTATATAATTTCATTTGCTGTAGTTTAATTATGATTTTTTTCTGGCTGATGCACCACTCATCCAAACTTTTCAGCTTGGTTTGCATGGATGCAAGCTTAAAGTAATTTGTCCAACCTCGTAATAACCAATTGATTTGTATAATGCGTTCATCAAATGTAGCAGGAATAGTCTTTTTGGTAAGGTATTTAAGCTTAGCTTTCAAAACCTGCCACCTAGACCATTACCAGCAACTTATCATTATTTTTGCGCAAGCAGCTAAGGGGGCAATTGAATAGGTAGAGCAATTAATCAATCACCATTACTAAGCTTTTCCAGATAACCGTCCAATCAATCGTCCCGTAATCCGTAGAAAATTCATTTCCGTAATAATCCCTAACAACTCTGGCCCATTGACCACAGGTAAACAACCAATACTATTATCACGCATCATCTCCAATGCTTCTAAAATTGTCGTATCAGGAGAAACCACCACAGGGTCTTTAATCATTATTTCTTCGTTGATGGCGTCGGGGGATTCCATCATTTTGCCTTTTTTCGCAAAATACTTGAGCAGTAGTCTAGAAGTAATTAACCCCACCAAATGCCCTTCCTTATCTTCGACAGGCAAATATCTTAATTTGGACCAGTTCATCACTTCGGCAGATAGCTCCACCAAATCACTCTTGCGCACCGTCACCATGTCCGTTGTCATGAATTCATGGACTTTCAAGGTGCCTGGATGATATGCCTTTAAGTCATCAGGATTGGGTATAGGCCAATCTTGTAGTGGCAATTCTCCTTGTTGATGCTCAACCATACAGCAGGTAATAGTAGCCAAAGCTTCATCTTCCGAGACTTCTTCTTTTAACTTGGTGTAGGATCGAAGCTGCCATCTAGCTCCTGTCGAATGCGCCTTAATGCGCTCTTCGACGATGCCCATATATCGGTCAATGTCCCCAGCGTCCACATTTTGCTTTTTAAGTCCAGCTTTCGCCAAAGGTATTAACTCATTCAATATCAAGTCTTTAGGGGTAAACTTAGAGTCTCCAAACCAAGTAAATTTAGAGTCCAAGCCATATCTCGACGCCTTCGTAAAATTATCACGTGTATCCGCAAAGGACATCTTTTGGGTGACATCATCCATAGATTCAGAAAGTCCCATCATCGCTCCAAGCCAAAAAGCAGCATTGGCAGTTTCATCAGCCACCGAAGGTCCGGCGGGGATCACTCGGTTTTCAATTCTTAAATGTGGCTTATTGGTATCACTGATACCGTAGCAAGGACGATTCCAACGATAAACGGTAGAATTATGGACTTGCAAAGCGTCTAGATTGGGGATTTCACCAGCCTTAATTTTGCCAATAGAATCTTCTTCGGCTTCTGCCGCCAATAGTGACCTAAACCTTGCCACGTCTTCACGATAAATCTCCAATATTGATTTTTCTAAATAGCCTGTCCCAAAATGCACTCTAGGGCTATGCTCCCGCATGTGGGTGGCCGATTTTCTCGTATCTATGGCTTGTTGGAACATAGCGATACGGCTTTCATGCCATAGGCGCTTACCAAAAACGATGGGCGAATTTGCCGCAAGGGCTATAACAGGCCCTGTCAACGCCAAAGCCATATTGTACAACTTAGCAAACTCTCTCGGGCGCACTTGTAAATGCACTTGAAAACTAGTATTTACCGCTTCTAGCATGGGGGAATCATGCGCAATTTTCAATTCATCAATCCCAGATAAATTCAATTCAAAATGACTTCGGCGCAATTGTTCTTCGATGGCATCCATCAATTCTTGATACCGCTTTATCGGCATCAAATTGCGAATATCTAAATCATTTTTCCGCAAGGTGGGCAAGATACCCGTAAGTACCGTAGTCGCACCATAGGACTCCAAAATTTTATTGGTAATGACTTGTTGTTCCATATTTTCCGCTTCCATTTCGCGAAAGCAAGTCCCTGTAAAAACTCTTGGCGTCAAGTTCGTCTCGAGATTAAATTTGGCTAACTCCGAGCCCATCCATTTATACTCTGCCATATCCTTGAGCACCTTTTCGGCGATTAATGCGGGTCTAAAAGTTTCCTTATCGACCAGCACCATTTCCTGCTCAGCTCCAATGCGCATAATGTCCGTTTCGAACCAATCGTTCTCCAACATATACTCCATGGCACGCATGTCGTCCAATAGGCGTTTGGAAAAATCTCTTCTCTTTTGTGGATCAGTCAACCCAAATACTCTTTGCTCCCCCATTTTGTTTTGTTTCTCTGGTTATTTCCATAAAAAATATGGCAAACAAGCCATCTCTCTTATTTTATAAGTTAAAGATATGACTATTTCCCGAAGAAACACAAAGAAAAAAGGTTTATTTTTGGGTAATGTCGAATGGGCTTGAAGGAGTTGAAGGAGTTGAGAGAGTTGGTG
>CAYTLX010000360.1:0-2738 GCA_964438645.1 uncultured Saprospiraceae bacterium
TAGACGTTTACAGTGGAGATAATTGTTTTGTGTTCCATCATTATAAAGCATCCCCCCTAAGCTCCCTAAATTTCTTTCGGGCATCCACCGCAAAAGTACTGCCCGAATATTCCAAGAATAATTTTTCGTACAATTCTTTGGCTTTATCTTTATCCTCAAAGATATGGAGATTAATCTCTGCCAATTTGTACAAGGCGTTATCCGCTCGAATGTCTTCTGGATATTGATCAACGACTGCTGCATAATACTCCGCTGCTTTCTTAAAATCTTGCATTTTGTACTCAATATTCCCTTTCAAATACAACACATCATCATCCAAACTATGCTCTGGATATTTGTCCAAAAGTGAGTCTAATTTTGCGAAAGCAGCATCTAATTTATTTTGAAAAACCATAAACTCCGCTTGAGAATACAAGCGTAATGGTTCTGGCGTCGTATCCAACCCCAAATTGTCCATAATAAACACCGACATATCAATGGCATCATTGGCAATAGGGCGCGATGTGGCATTTTTTAATACCCCAAATTGTGTTTGTGCCCACTCAAAATCTCCTTTAAAATAGCTTAATTGGGCATTTTTAAAGCGAGCTTCTTGCCCCAATAAATCTTCCTTAAATTCCTTATCCACCTGAGAATACAACAATGTACTTTCCCAAACATCCCCTTCAATCAGGTACATATCGCCCAATTTCAACTTAGCTTCCGCTACTATTTTTCGATCTGTTTGGGGTATTTCGATGACTTCTTGAAGCGTCTTCATTGCGGCCTGTGGATCTTTTTGATAAAAAGCCTGAATATTGGACATTTCAATCATCATCGGCGAAGTAAAACGATTACGGCCAGCCACTTCCAAAAACGTGGTGTATTCATTCAATAGGGTATCAATTTGCCCTTGGGTATATTGATAACCTTCCGTCAAACTAATAGTCTTACACTCCAATGCTCTTTGTTTGGCTTCAAAATAATAATTGGAGCGCTCTCCTTTGACATCGACAATGTATTCATACCCCTTTATGGCGGCATCATATTCCTTTTCGCCTTGCGCCAAACGAGCCAATTCAAAAACCCGTCGCCCATTTTCTTTCAAGCGCGTATCAATGGCTTTTACCTGCCGAAAAGCACTCTCAAAGTCCCGCTCTTGAATAAAAACCCAAGCCAACATCTCCTGTATTTGTACGGGTGCATCCTCTTGTAATCGGTCATACAACTGCTCTTTTAGTCCATCAAATTCTTCTTCGGGCAAAAACCGCATAAAAATGGATTGCACACTACGCAAGCGCCCTGGCTCTTCGGCAAGAGAAGTCAAGTAACTTTCAATCATCTTATCATAATCCCCTTTTCGACGGTATAAATCGCCAAGATTGGATGCAAATATTTTTTTATCCTTTAGCAGCTTGGCTCCTTTTTCTAAAGTACGAATCCCCAAATCATACTTTGTGAGCACAATAAAAGAGTTGGCTAACTTCTGAATTTCAAAGCGATTGGACGGTAATTTATCAATTGCTTTTTCGTATTTTTCTTTGGCTTTTTCTACTTCTCCTTGGCGTTCAAGGATTTTGCCATAAGTAACGAAGAGCGAAGACGCCTTTTCTTTATTCTTTTTTAGGGCTTTTTTGACGGCCTTTTCTGCTTTCGCAAAATCATCTACAGCCATTAAGCAATCAATATATTTGTCTAGGTAGTAGTCATTGCCATTGCTTTTTTCAAGTAATTGCTTAAAAATAGCTCCTGCTTTTTCATACTCTCCATTTCGATAGTAGTGCGACGCTAGATTGGGATTTTGCGCAAGTAATTGACCACCCAAAGCGATGAAAAAGACTAAAAAAAGAAATTTATGCATTGAAATGTATTTTTGCTTCTGATTTATGGGGTTTTAACGTTGGATTGGGGGGGATTGTTTTGTACAAAAAACTAAAGTAAGCCAACAAAAAAAAAGCGACTCCTTCAACAAGGAGCCGCTTTTTTAAAGTATCCGTAACTGTTTAGGTGTCCCGATTATAGGGCAAAAATTTGCGGGCACCGAAATAGTTACAAGTAATTATTACTCAAGCTGGAACTTAACAGGAAGGATGTACTGAACCCGTACAGACTGTCCTTGTTGCTTGCCTGGCTTCCATTTTTTACCTTTTTTATTCATCAAGTTAATCACTCGTACTGCTTCATCTCCACATCCGCCGCCTATGTCTCGTAGGACTTTGGCGCCACTGATAGAGCCATCTGTATCGACAATAAACTGGACGATTGCACGTCCTTCTAAGCCAGTTTCTCTAGCAATAGTAGGATATTCGATGTATTTGTAGATAAATTTCAGGAGTGCCTTTTCCGAACACTTATCCAATTTACCTTTACCTGGTGCTTCGTTTTCACAACCTGGGAAACGGGGCATTTCTTCTACCGCCTTAAAAATTTCCTGCACCTTTTTCTTGGGTGGTGGTGGCGGTGGTGGTGGTGGTGGCGCCGCTTTTTTGGGTTTTGGTGGTGGTGGCGTATTCACCTTTTCTTCGATTTCGACTGTTTGGTCTTCGAAAACAGGCTCATCTTCTTCTTCAACCAACTCTTCCGGCACTTCTTCAATTACTGGTGGTGGCGGTGGTGGTGGCGGTGGTGGCGGTTTGGTTGTCCGTGGAGGCTCCACCATGATGTCTTCTTCGATGTCCAAGCTGTACTCGGGCACAAATACTTCATCTTCAAACTGAGTCCAGTTAAAAGCCAAAAGCGTGATAAACAATGCACTTACA
>CAYTLX010000361.1:0-2719 GCA_964438645.1 uncultured Saprospiraceae bacterium
ACTCGACCCTGCGGGATCAGTCGTTCATCAACGTGACCTGCTACGCCTCCGTATAAACCGTATTTATCCTAGCCCATAGTTGTGCACTAATATCGGGTTAAGATGAAAGACCTATTATCTATCTAAAAAAAATAGAGACACCAAAACGGTTAGACAAACCTTTTACCCAACATTTTTTCGGAAACGAACATCCTCCTAAGTAAAAGGCAATATCACAATAACTACGGGGCTTTTTAAGTACCGACCGAAAGTTAAGTCCCTACCCTAAACAGAACCAGCCCGATCAATACTTTTTTCCAAAGAGATGAATGTCTCCGTCCGTTGGATGCCATCTATTTGCTGGATATTATCGTGTAATACTTCTCTTAGATGAGAAGTATCTTTACAGATAATTTGGGCAAATATCGAGTAAGCACCTGTCGTATAATGGGCGGATATTACTTCAGGAATGTCTCGAAGCTGCTCCACTACTTTTTCATAGTATGAGCTCTTTTCCAAGTAAATTCCTAAGAAAACAAAAATATCAAATCCTAATTTACTATAATCAACGTTCAGTCTTGAACCCGTTATGACATTCATCCGTTCCATCTTCTTAAAACGCACATGGATAGTGCCACTAGAGACAAACAATTGGGAGGCAATTTCGGAGTAAGACGTTTTTGCATTTCGAATTAGAATATTCAAAATATTTCTATCTAAATCATCAAGTTCTTGCATGGGCTTTTTTTTTTCACTAAATACAGGCGAATCAATGCAAAATGATGCGATGAGTGCTATATTTAATGGATTAACAAATCTCAGCCCAAAAATAGTATAAATATTTTAATTTTAGCTAAAAATTAACATATTTATTTAATTGATATATGAAAGTGAAAGGCATAATTTCAGCTACTTGCCGAAAAATAGACTGCTTTATTTATCAATCCTATATAAAACATGCGGAGCTAAAATGTGTCCTACAGGTACCTTTGGATGAATAAAAACACCTTCTTTTTGCATTCCTATTTTTTGCATGACCTTCTCGGAGCGAGAATTAATAGAAGGGGTAAAAGAATAGATTTCATTAAGGTCTAAATCAGTAAACCCGTATGATAGACACCTTTTGGCTCCTTCGGTGGCAAACCCCAAGTTCCAAGCAGATTTTTTCAAACGCCATCCTATTTCGACGCAAGGCGTAAAATCCGTTTTATAGGGGGTGCGAGCAAGCCCAATAAATCCAATAAACTCATGATTTTCTAGCTTTTCTACGGCGAAAAAAGTAAAACCATGCTCAAGGTGATGTTTTTTTAGGCGTTCTAATAGCGCATTAGACGCTTCGGTCGTTAATACTGCTGGGAAAAACTCCATTACGTCCTTATCTTGATTCATCTCAGCAAATGGCCGTAGATCTTCCTCCCGCCAATTGCGAAAGCCTAGTCGTTCTGATTGAAATAGATACATCTTAGAAGCGATAAACGATGGCGTTGATATGCATACCAGCGCCCACAGATGTAAAAACAACATTGTCCCCTTTCTTTATCCGATGATCGCCTAGCTGATTTTTCAAAATCAAATCTAGCATCGTTGGGATGGTCGCCACAGAGCTATTTCCAAATTTTCCAATAGTCATCGGCATCGCCCCGTTGGGCACTTCTTTTTTATACAATCTATACAGCCGAGTGATGATGGCTTCATCCATCTTTTCATTAGCTTGATGAATGAGCACTTTGGATATATCCGTAATATCTAGTTCCGCATCTTCGATGGTCTGTTTGATGGCTTCTGGTACATGTTTTAGCGCAAAAGTATAGATTTTTCGCCCCTGCATTTTGATGTACAAATTCTTATCATCGACTTCAGGCTTATAAGTGCGTCCATTAAAAAGATAATGGGCTTCTTCAAAGGTATGGCTCTGGGTATTATGGCTTAACAAACCCCTTTCGCTAGACTCTTTTCTTTCGACAACTGCGGCACCCGCTCCATCGGCAAAAATCATGGAATCTCGATCATTTTTATCAACCACCCTAGACAAGGTTTCTGCTCCAATGACCAAAATTTTCTTAGCCATCCCTGCCTTGATAAACGCTTCGGCTTGAATCATTGCCTCCACCCATCCAGGACATCCAAACACCATGTCATACGCCACTATTTTTGGATTTTTCAACCGTAGTTTATTTTTGACCCTAACCGCAATACTAGGCATAAAATTAGATCGTGGGTCTCCATCTACTACTTCTCCAAAATTAGTTGCGCAAATGATATAGTCAAGGGTTTCAGGATCAATTTTGGCATCTTCGATGGCTCTTTGGGCAGCAATCGTAGCAATATCTGAATTATTTTGATCGGGACGAATGTACCTACGCTCTTGAATCTTAGTAATATCGTAGAATTTTTCGATTATTTTTTCATTAGGATAAGCATAGGCTTCACCCTTTTTATCAAAAAAATTGTTTTGGAGAAAATCTTCGTTGCTCTTACACACTTCAGGTAAATAATGCCCTGTTCCTATTATCACCGTTTTTGTCATCCTATCTGATTTATCATCATTAATTGAGTAAGGAACGCGCCCAAAATAATCTCACCTGTAATTAAGTACATTATTCTGATTGTATTCCTAAGAAAGTAATCAAGCTACAAAGGTACGTATTAGTTTCAATAATGCGTCTTAGTAATCACCAATAGGTTGTTTTTTTCTATAAATATTTTCTTATCTACTTGATATTCAGTATTTTATAGCCAA
>CAYTLX010000362.1:0-2715 GCA_964438645.1 uncultured Saprospiraceae bacterium
AGCCCGAAGGGCTAATGAACAGCCCGAAGGGCTAAATGAACAGCCCGAAGGGCTAATGAACAGCCCAAAGGGCTAAATGAACAGCCCAAAGGGCTAAATGAACAGCCCGAAGGGCCATTTTGAACGTGCGCAGCACAAATCCTAATAAGCCAGCAACGCCATCAATCGCTCTTCCAATCTTTTTTCCGCAAGGAACTGCTTCTCCAGCTCTGCCTGAAATGGAATCGGCGTATCCAACGAAGCGACCCGAATAATGGGGGCATCCAAATGCTCAAATAGATTTTCGGAGATATAAGCCGACAATTCACCACCAATGCCCCCCAATAAAGTGTCTTCATGGAGCAATAAAACACGATTGGTCTTTTTTACCGCAAGGTCAATCGCTGCATAGTCCAAGGGCAATAAGGTGCGCAAATCTAAAATTTCGACATCTAAGGATTGGGTCTCGACTAGTTTTTTAGCCCAAATTACACCCATGCCGTAGGTGATGATAACGGCTTGATGTCCAAGATGTACCGTTGCTGCTTTGCCAATCTCTGTCGTATAATATCCTTGGGGCACATCTCCTTTGATGCTGCGATACAGCCCTTTGTGCTCAAAAAACAAAATAGGATTGGGGTCTTCAAAAGCCGCCAAAAGCATCCCTTTGGCATCGGTTGGATTGGAAGGGTAGAGTACTTTTAGGCCTGGCGTATGCGTAAACCAAGCTTCATTGCTCTGTGAATGAAAAGGGCCTGCCGCCATCCCCCCGCCAGTAGGCATACGGACAACAACATCGGCATTTTGCTGCCAACGGTAATGTACTTTTGCTAGATTATTGACGATTTGGTTGAATCCAACCGAGACAAAGTCCGCAAATTGCATCTCGACCATCGCCTTCATTCCTTGAATACTTAGCCCTAGTGCCGTGCCTAAGATGGCGCTTTCGCAAAGCGGTGTATTGCGGACACGATCGGCTCCATATTTGCTCAATAACCCATCTGTTACTTTAAAAACACCACCATAACCCGCAATATCTTGCCCCATCAAAACTAAATGGTCATGTTTTTGCATGGCTTCATTCATCCCGTCTGCAATAGCATCTACGAAGCGTAATTCTTTGGTTGGCTGGCTAGGTGGGGTGATGATTGGGTGGTAAGGTGCATAGATATCCGCCATCTCCGTTTCTAAGTTGGGAATGAGATTGGGCTCATCTTCCATGACATCGACCGCTTCTTGAATTTCAGTTTTGATGGCTTTTTTCATCTTATCCATTTCCGCTTGCGCTAAAAAGCCTTCATCTAGGAGATATTGCTCATAATTGTCGATAGGGTCTTTCAGTTTCCATGCAGCCAATAAATCTTTGGGGACATATTTGGTGCCTGAAGCCATTTCGTGCCCAAACATTCGGAAGGTCATGCACTCCACTAGGATTGGGCGTGGATTTTTACGAATATCTTCGGCTATTTTTTTGATGGTTTTATAGACTTCTAGGATGTTATTGCCGTCGATGACAATGGATTCCATTCCAAAACCTTTGCCTTTGTCAGCCAACTGTTTGGCTTTGAATTGTTCACTATTAGGGGTGGAGAGCCCGTATCCATTGTGTTCTATAACAAAAATGACGGGTAGTTCCCAGACGGCAGCGACATTTAAAGCTTCGTGAAATTCACCTTGGCTAGTACCGCCATCTCCCGTGAAAGCTACCGCAATTCTTTTTTCTTTTTTTATTTTGAACGCAAGTGCCGTTCCATCCGCAAGGGAAAGTTGTGGACCAAGATGAGAGATCATCCCTACGATGCCAAATTCTGGTGCACCAAAGTGAAAGGAGCGATCGCGCCCTTTGGTAAAGCCATTGGGTTTGCCTAGCCATTGCGAAAGCAAGCGTTTGAAAGGGATGTCACGTGTCGTGAAAACACCAAGGTCTCTGTGCATGGGAAAAATAAAATCATCTTTTTCTAGTGCAGCGGTGACTCCAACGGGAATAGCTTCTTGTCCGATTCCCGAAAACCATTTGCTAATTCGGCCTTGGCGGAGCAGATTGATCATCTTTTGTTCGATGAGCCTAGGCAAAAGCATTTTGGTGTATAAATCTATCAAAGTAGATTTTGTTAGTCTTCCTTTTCGGAAGGTTATTGCGGTTTTGTTCTTGACGGCCATCTCGTTAAAGTTTACTGCGACAAAGGTAGGTGTAAAGATATTTTAAAGTGACAAATGTGAACTAAAAAATCCCTATAAATTTTCATTCATAGGGATTCTTGAATCTTACGAAAAAAAGTAAGATTAGTTTTTCTGTAATCGTTGAGTAGTGATTATTTTTTCGGCACGATTGAGTAATCTTACAAAATATAATCCCGATTTCAGTTCGCTTACATTGACATTCGTTGTATTTGTTGATTCTAGGACTTTTACACCCAAAAGGTTGAATACTTCGATAGAAGCCACTTTTTGACCATTTTCTACTTGAAAGTAGTTGGTGGCAGGGTTGGGGTATAAGGCAATAGGCGCAATGTCAAGGTCATCTGTGCCTGTTACTTGCCCAAAAGTATAAGTTCCTGTAATTGCTTGATTAGGTTTCCCTTTTGGGAAAAATTTGATATCAAGGATGGCATAATCATCTGTTGTAGAAGGTGTGCAATGCATCGAGAATATACCAGATGCATTTCCTGCAAGCATAAACATTTGAGATGAAGTATTAGGGCCAAAACAGTGCAACGGATCACAAATATAATCCGC
>CAYTLX010000363.1:0-1348 GCA_964438645.1 uncultured Saprospiraceae bacterium
TTTCTTCTTTTTTGCCGCTTTTGCTTTCTTTCTCTTTGCTGCTTCAGCGGCCTTCTTTGCCGTGATAACGGGGTCTTCAGTAAGGAATGTGACAAAATTGCCACGCATTCCTGTTCCCCCCATAATGGGATCAATGACTACTTTGGTTATCATTTCACTATCACTTGCTCCTCGACCATAAGCATTGCTTAGTTTCTTATTATCATGCCCAAATCCATGAACCATATAGACGCTATCCCAACGTATTCTTTCTGTAACTCTTATTTTAACAGGGAAGGAAGTGGTCGCTCCATCTTGATTTTTCAACCAGATTCTCATTCCATTTCTAAATCCCCATATATTAGCCACTTTTGGATTAATCCAAACACTATTTTCATCCATCAAGTCATGTAAATTAGGATTATTGATAGTTCGGCTAAAAGTATGCATAGGAGCCCTTCCATAAATCAACCGATAAAATCCTGCATCGGGTTCTGGATGAGCAGTATAAAGCGGAAGCGGATCAAAACCGTTATCCTCAAGGCGTGTAGAGTACAATTCTATTTTCCCCGTAGGTGTGGTGTAAAACTTCTCCTCGCCTTCATTAAGATATAATGGTGTCTTTCTTGGAAGTTTCTTTACGCCTAGTTTTTCCATTTCTTTCAAAGAAGAACCAACCTGCTTTAACTGCCAATCTAGAACCTCTTTAATATCTTTATATTCAAAATAGGCACCAAGTCCCATTTTTTCTCCTAATTTTTTAGCAATCCACCAAGAGGGCTTAGAATCTCCAAGAGGCTCCATGACCGGACTTCTCAATGCAATAAACGGTTCTCTATGCGGAGAGGTACGAATTCCATCATATCTTTCAAGATAGGTACACTCTGGCAATACAACATCAGCATACCCCGTCACTTCCATCGGCATCGTATCACAAACAACCACAAACTCTAAAGCATCCATTGCTTTTTGGAATTTTTCTTTTTGTGGTAAAGTTGATGGAAGATTAGTCCCGGTAATAAACCAAGATCTTATTCGTCGCTTCTCATCTATTTGCCCTTTGATGGAAGCATCTACCAACGCATTAGAAATTGACAAACCTGCCAGTGGGTATTTCCCATCCAATAAGTCTCTCCATTCCCAGCGTGGCTTTGGATATTCAGGATGATGGTAATGAGGTATTTTTACTTTTTCAGGAAAATAAAATCCCCCTCTTCGTCCGTAAGAACCCAAAATAGCATTTAATATGGCCATCGCCCTTGAACGCTGTGTATCATCGCCATACCAGGTTGCATGTCGTCCCGGGTGGATAATTACAGCGGGTGCAGCACTGGCCATTTCTTTTGCAGTCTTCCGGATTAACGCCGGT
>CAYTLX010000363.1:1358-2683 GCA_964438645.1 uncultured Saprospiraceae bacterium
CATTCCGGTGTCATATTTCTGACGTGTGACTTTAATTGGTCAAAACCATTGGTGTGATTTTCTACGAAATCTCTGTCGTAAATTCCTTCATATATAATGACGTGAATCCATGCCAACAACAAAGCTAAATCCGTAGATGGTTTAATTGGAAGCCAATATTTAGATTTACTTGCCGCTGTGGAGAAACGAGGATCAACCGTAATAATAGTTGCATCCCTATCTATGGCATCTGACATTTCCTGAATCTGCCCATTGTGCATATTTTCGCCAATGTGAGATCCAATTAAAACGAGACATCTCGTATCCCTAATATCTGTGGGTTCAGGAGATCCCATTGGTGCACCAAAAGTAGCGCTAAAACCTACTTCACGAGGTCCTCTACATTGTGCATAAGAAGGAGCTGTTTGGTTTTTGGTACCATAAGCATAGAATAAGTGGTCAAATTGATGCCCCGAAGAGCCGTGTTTAAAGAGCGCAACTGATTCCGGACCATATTTATGAGCCATCTCTTTGTACTTCTTCGCCACCAAATCTAAGGCTTCATCCCAAGATGCTTCTCTAAAGGTATCCTTTCCTCCTTTGTTTTTGACACGGATCAAAGGCTTGGTCAATCGATCCTTATCGTAATACATCCCTACGCCACCCGTACCCCTGGGACATAATCGACCGTTACAATGTGGATCCTCTGGATTACCGACCAATTTAATCAGGCGATTATCTTTGTCTTTATAACCCCAGGCTGCACATTTCCAAAAACATATCTCACAATAAGTAGGAACCCTCGTCAGTGTATCTTCTGCTAAAGCTCCAAATAATTCTTCTTTTGAGTTAGTTCCAAAGGAACATCCGGCAATACTGATGGCACCGAGCCCAAGTCCTGCAATTTTGATAAAATCACGTCTGCTACTCATGCTGTAATTTTTTAAATTAAAATCTAAAAAAGAATGATTAATTAAAGAGTGATTATCACGAACCGACCTTTAAATTATCCTTTCTTCATGGTACAAAGGACGTCATATCCCCTACCTTAAAACATGATAAAAAACATCATTATTTAAAGATATTTATCACTCTTTCACCCTATTCCATCAAGATTTTCCGATCATTTCAAATAGCCTATTTAATACCTTATTTTCCTGCCTTATTTTATGAATAAGCACACTTATAATTTTCACTTTTATTGCAAGCATGCAATGATGTTTCATAGGGCCGAATAACTATTTCATTGAAAGGCACGAAAAAAGAGAAAAAGATGCTTTATAGCAGCTTCATACGCACAAAAAAATCCCGACAACTGCTCCAGTTATCGGGATTTTATCTACTTA
>CAYTLX010000364.1:0-2681 GCA_964438645.1 uncultured Saprospiraceae bacterium
CTTTTAGGTTCATCGACTTATATTTCATGGCGCGACGGCTGAATAAGGCTTCGTAACTGCCGACGGCGTTTTTCATTTCTTCCAATTGCTTGGGCGTAATTGGCTCATTCTTAATGTCTTGTAGGATGAAATTGTCGGCGGTGATGCCCAATTCCTTCATAATGCGAGCGCAAGTGGAACAGGTGCTTAGATAGTAGATTTTTTTCATTTTGGTGTGGGTTTACTGAGTAAAACTTGAAAGTGCGATAAGTGTTTAGATTTTGTAACTGTTTAGATAAATTGTGCTAGAAGAGTGCTCGTACAGCTGCTGCTCTGTATTTGCTGGCTCGTTGTTTCATGCCATTATAGTTCTTTAACCGAGCGAAGCCAGATTTCTTCGACATTGATTTTGTTTTTGATAAGCATTTTCTCAAAGCTTTTCATTTTTTTGAAAGCGACATCAGGATTGTGGTAGGGGTAAACGAATAGGACACAATTTAGTCGAACATTAGAGCCTAGACAGCCACAAGAATAAATATCTGCTGTGATTCCCGCTTCATTGAGTCGTTTTACTCGGTATTTTGCATTGGCCAATTTACGGTAAGCGCCAAACTGAATGATGAAGTCGTCACCGACACTTCCTGGGATTCCTTTGCAACTTGGGGGGGCTTTTTGTTTTTGATGATTTAGCTTTTTATTGTCTGTTAAAACAAACACTTTGGGGTTTTTAGGGGTCGATTCATGGTGCTGTACAAAAATAGTGACTTCTTGATCGAGATAGGGTTTTACCTTGTTATTAAAAGGAAGGACAAACTCTGGTTTTACCCAAGAGATATATTCTTCGGGGCCTATTTCATCGACTATTTCTGCTTGTTTGATAAGTTTTTCTTTGTCCCAATAGGTATAAGGCGATTCTTTGCTGAATCTCGAATAAACGAATCCAAGGATAAACAGTCCTATCCCCATTAAAAAGAACTGATTAAAAGCTCCTTTTCTGTATTTCATGATTTGATGCGTAAATCCTTTTGCGGATAGCTTCGGTACGATAGAGCCACCTTTAAAAAAATCAGCCTTCTTGCGTACGCCAAATTCTCCTTCTCTGGAAGGAGTCATGATAGGATGTATTTGGTCATTTTCGATCTTTAGGAGCCCAATTCCCCATTTTAGGCATTGTCTTTTTAGCTCTGTGAGATATTTATTGTGATGACTTGGAAATATAGATGCATCATAAGCAATCCATTGCTCATCCACGGAGTATTGCCGAAATTGCTCAATAGAATAGATGTAGCGATAGCGCCTAAATTGAGATAAAATGAGCCAAAAACTTCCCCAAAAGACTAAAAAACTAAGAATGGCCATACTCCAAAATTCATGGTCAGTGCCATAAAAAGAAACTAAATATTGGCCATAGTAGAGTCCGCCCATCATGATAGCACTAGACAAGATGGCCACGGCTAACGAGTCCCAAAGTAATAAACGATTCAAACGGCGGTATCTAATTTCTTCTTCTTTGGCAAGCGATGTAGATTCAATGGTGGCCACAAAATAATTACCATCCGTTTTTTTAAATTTAATATACCCGTCTGCAATAATTCCTGATTGAGTAACTTGACCGGTTTTGGACTCGAAAAAACTATCCAAGTGTCTATCTCGAAAGCGATAATATTCTCGTAGATACCGAATGGCTCGTAGGGCTATTTCTTTTTCCGAAAGGTTCATGGTTTGGTGGCTTGAATCTTTTCAAAAATTTGGAGAGTATCCATCGCTTCTCGAACATCATGAACGCGAAGGATTTTTGCACCTTGCTCCAAAGCGACCCAATTTAGGGCGATGGTTCCTGCTAAAGCTTCAGATGGGTTGCTTTCTAATAGGGTGTAAATCATTGACTTACGTGAAATTCCAACTAAAATTAAAGCTTCCAGCATCTTAAATACATGCAGCCGATTGAGCATTTCATAGTTTTGCGTAAGCGTCTTGCCAAATCCAAATCCTGGATCTACGATAATGTCCACGAGGCCTTGCTTGCGCAAATAAGTCACCTTCTCAATCAAAAAATCTAATACTTCTAAGGTGACATCTTGATAATCCACTTGGTGTTGCATGTTTTCAGGCGTGCCGCGCATGTGCATAAGCACGTATGGCACCCGATGCGCTTTAACGACATCCAAAATATGGGGATCTATCGACCAAGCTGAAATATCATTTATCATAGAAGCCCCTGCTCCAATAGCTTTTTCGGCAACGGCTCCATGCACGGTGTCAATCGAAATAATGGTTTCGGGATAGGCTTGATGAATCTGCTGAATAACTGGAATAACCCGATTGATTTCTTCTTCTACATCTATGACCTTCGCTCCTGGTCGTGAAGACATGCCGCCCACATCAATGATGGATGCCCCTTCTTTAATCATTTTTTCTGCTTGCGCAAAAGCATGATTTTCCGAAAGGAAAAGCCCCCCATCCGAAAAGCTATCAGGAGTGATATTTAGGATGCCCATGACAATAGGGGAGTCTAGGATTAATAGTTGTCCTTTGCAGTTTAAGGTAATGGGTTCGTGATACATTTGGCAAAGATAATGAACTTACATCACTTTCCATGAGTTAGGTGTAGAATCAATCTAACTATAAGCCACTAACGAGCCCCCATCTTCTCCCATTCATACCCCACAATATTCCTTTCTTGGGAGCTAAACTCTATGCCA
>CAYTLX010000365.1:0-2680 GCA_964438645.1 uncultured Saprospiraceae bacterium
TCGTTGCCATAATCCTTCATTGCTTGGTGAAAATCATTTACAGTCATCATTATTTTTTTTACTTGTGGAGAAAGTGATTGTACTCGTCTTATTGTTTTATTGTAGTGAAAATGAATGATTAAATGAAATTGATCATCTTTTAATAACCTAATCCACTAAATCCCCCACCTTACTCACCACCTTGTACGCCACATCATCAAATTCTTGAAAATGAGCTTGGCTACATTTTATCTTTTGCTGTTCAGACACACTTAGCTTGGCGATGTCAACCCCTTCTTTACCTGTTTTTTTGGTTTCTGCCACAAAGTAAATCTTTTGCTCATCCTTAAAAATCAGAGCCCAATCTGGGTTGTCCCAAACACTCAAACGGCATTCACCCCCACAAATCCCCCAAAACACTCCTAGGATTAAAAGCCAGAGACTCCCCATCCAAGTCTCGCCCAAAATATCCCGTAGGTTTTTTTTGCGAAAGCAGATACAAATCTGTAATAAATTCGGCTTCTTGTTCGGGATTGAAAAAATAAATTGCTTCCTTTGAGCTTTGCCAATTTTTGATCCCTTCGGCGCCACCATAATTATATCCACCGCCCCAATTTTGACCATACAAAGCCCGAGTCATATAGCGCAGACCATATTTTTGGTATTGGATGACATGGACAAGTTCGTGAATGAACACATCATCTGCAATCGGTGCGCCCGTATTAATGGTAAAACAGGAGACATAGGCCGTCGCCATTTGCCCCATACCTAATTTTGCTTTTTCATCGATTCTCACCTTGCGGAAAATAGATGCATCCCCATAAAAATTTTGAGCCATCTGGAGTTGTTTTTCCGAAAGGGGGCGAGTACTTCGCTTAAAAACCGCTGTCAAGATGTCATAAAGCTCACCAATCCCCAAAATTTCCAAAACTAGCAAGTTGAGCTCCAAAAACCAAATAACCAGCACATGAAGTTTGTTGGAGACTTGATTGGATAGCCGAGAAGCATATCGAAATACCCAAAAATGATAAAACAATCTTTTCAATCGTTTGGGTAGAAAGCGAAAGACATCGAGAATGCGTTGCCAAATAAACTGCAGATTGGTCATTGTTGGTTTTTGAGTGCCCATATTAAATAGGATAGATAATTTACATATATTTTATCTATCTTTGAGTATTCAAGAACAACAAAATAATTGCCCCATGGTTTTTATTCATATCCTAAAAACTAAATCCGTACTACTAGCCTATTTGGTCACATTTAGTTTTTACCTTTTTGCGCAAGCACCTGCCAATCAACTAGCGAGCCCTTCTGCTATTGAGCAATATTCCTACCTTTATAATTACAAAAAAAGCCCTGACAACTGCGTTTTAGTCGGGCAAAATCTAGGGCATAAAAATGAGATTTTAGATTATTATCAAGCATATATCCAAAAAATAAAAAATGAAGCAGGAGTAACTCCAGCGATTATTAGTGGTGATTTGGGATTAGAAGGGCCTGTGGATGTGGATGCATTAGGGGATTTATTTGCCAATCACATCCAAAATGGGGGCATGGTGTCGCTCTCTTGGCAAAGTATTGACCCTTGGACTGGCTCCTATTATGCCGATGATCGAACACGGGATTTTAACCGATTAATGAATCCCGCAGATACGCTACATGATAAGTGGCTTGCGGAATTGGACGAAGTAGCGGACATCCTTAACCAATTTCAACAAAGGGATATTACGGTACTATGGCGGCCTTTTTCGGATATGAATGGAGATTGGTTTTGGTGGGGCGCAGACTCCTTGCGGGCACCCGAAGACTTTCACAAATTATGGCAATTTACCTTTGATTATCTAACAAACACCAAAAAATTGAATAATTTACTTTGGGTTTTTTCCATTAATCAATCTAAGATTTTAACCAACTCACCAAGCTACTGGCTCCAAGGAGATGTTTATTTTCCTGGTGAGCAATACGTTGATATTGTGGGGATTACGTTATTCAATGATGGCTTGGAAATCAAAGATTTTAGAGATTTTTTGGACTTAAAGCGCTTTAATAAGCCGATGGCGCTGACTCTTTGTGGCCCTACCCCCGAAACCGCCAATGGAGACTATGATTATATGCAGTTTTTTAATGCTTTGCAGCAAAAATTTCCAGAAATCGTCTATGCGACGGTCATGAATAGCTATGCAAATGTAAAGCTTGCTTTGACCGATAATCTGAATTATGTACAATTATTGTCTCAGCCTTGTGTCGTAAATTCCGAAGAGATTGATTTGTCTATTCATTGGAAAACAGATGAAGATCGGGTATTAGATGATATTAAAGTCTTTCCGATTCCTGCTGCCAATCAGTTTTATGTATCTAATCCGACGATTATTGATGGCCCTATAGAAGTAAAATTGACAGACATCTCGGGGCATCCTGCTTTCGCAAAAAGCTATGATCATATTTACTTTTTGGAAATAGATGTAACAGATGTCCCCGCCGGCTTTTATTTTCTAGAAATTACAACCCAAGCCAGCTCTTTTCAACGCAAGGTAGTTTTTCGATAAACTAGGGGGATTAGGGCGCTACGCTTTTGGGGCGTTCCTTCGTCACTTTTAGGGTGTTGGTGGAGCACGTTCTTTCCGTATCGGGCGGCAGATTCAATTTCTCAACCAGCGATGTCCGCAGGACAAGCGACTCAACCAGCGATGTCCGCAGGACA
>CAYTLX010000366.1:0-2628 GCA_964438645.1 uncultured Saprospiraceae bacterium
TATAATTTCGCTTGCGCAAACCCGCTTTCACGACATCGGGATTTTCTCTCAAAAACTTTATTTCTAGCATAAAACAGACAAATTAGGTAACAAAAACAAAATCAATACGTTATTAAAGCAATAACGGTGGCAAAATTGCCCTTTTTTCTAACAAGAAATGAATAAAAATCGGCTTTTATTCAAATTATTTGCAAAGATAATACTTTACTATCCGATTTTTCCGTATTTTTGCACCAAGAACGAATTAAATACATCTCGACTATCTCTATTCAGTTTCTTTTTTATTGCTGATCTTATCTGAGATATTCCTTCATTTAACTTCTAGATTTTTGACCGAAAGGTCTTTCACTTCACAAAATTCAATCGAATTTAACTAAATTTTTTCCACAGAAATGTACGACATTGCACAATTACAAAAGATGCTTGTTAGTGAGCTAAAAACACTTGCTCAAGAACTAAAAATCAAAGGCTTCTCGAAGCTCCCCAAACAAGATTTAATCTTCAAAATCCTTGACGAACAAGCCAACGTCAAAAAAAAGGAAGACATCATTATTGATAAGCCTAGATATACTAGACCTACCAAAACTCAAAAAACGGCTCCCAAAAAACCCGCTCCCAAAAAGAAGCCTATTCCCGCAAGGGCTGAGACCCCAAAAAAGGCTCAACCTAAAAAAGAACAGGCTGAACTATTTGAAGATAGCTTAACCAAGGTGGAGCAACAAATCGACAAAAAAGAGTCTCCTAAAAAGGAACAATCTAAACGACAAATCCCCACTAGAGTCTCCAATAGATCAACTAGTATCGTCAAACAAAGAAATAGACCCGAAAGAAAAGATAATCGGAACGAGCGCACTAAGCAAACCGACAAACAGGTCGATAATAAAAACGACTCAAAAAACAATCGGAACGATAGAAATCAAAATAACCAAAACGAGCGCAATCAGAACGACCGTAACGACAGACGACAACCGCAGCGCCCTGCCAAAAAGACACCTATGGCACCGCCCAAGCCTAGATTTAATGTTGAATTAGATGGCGTTATTGAAGGCGAAGGGGTGTTAGAGATGATGCAGGATGGATATGGTTTTTTGCGCTCTGCGGATTACAACTATTTGACATCTCCAGATGATATTTATGTTTCTCCTTCTCAAATCAAGTTATTTAGCTTAAAGACAGGAGACACGGTTCAGGGACTTGTCAGACCCCCAAAAGTTGGGGAAAAATATTTTGCGCTACTGAAGGTGTCGTCTATCAATGGACAAGACCCTAAAGATGTAAAGGATCGCGTACCTTTTGACTATTTGACGCCTTTATTTCCTGAAGAGAAGTTTACGCTTACGCCCAAAGTGGCCACGCGAAAAGATCTTGGCGTTCGGATGATTGATTTGTTTACGCCTATCGGAAAAGGGCAACGTGGTCTTATCGTAGCCCAACCCAAAACAGGTAAAACATTCTTATTAAAAGATATGGCAAATGCCATCGCTAAGAATCACCCTGAGTGCTATATGATTGTGCTGCTCATTGACGAACGTCCTGAAGAAGTAACAGACATGAAGCGTAGCGTAAACGCCGAAGTAGTCGCTTCTACTTTTGATGAGCCCGCTAGCAACCACGTAAAAGTAGCTGGAATGGTTCTCGAAAAAGCAAAACGCTTAGTAGAATCTGGTCACGACGTTGTCGTCCTATTAGACTCTATTACTCGTTTGGCCAGAGCATACAATACGGTTGCTCCTTCTAGCGGAAAGGTTCTTTCTGGTGGTGTGGAAGCCAATGCGCTCCAAAAACCTAAGAAATTCTTTGGTGCGGCAAGAAATATCGAAAATGGTGGCTCTCTGACTATCTTAGCAACCGCACTGACAGATACAGGTTCTAAAATGGACGGTGTCATCTTCGAAGAATTTAAAGGTACGGGTAATATGGAATTACAATTGGATCGCTCCCTTGCAAACAAACGTATTTTCCCGTCTATCGACCTAACAAAATCAAGTACTCGTCGCGAAGAATTATTAATGGACGAAGATGCACTCTCTCGAATGTTTATCTTACGGAAGCACCTAGCTGACATGAAGCCCGATGAAGCCATGGAGTTCATCCTGCGCCAAATGAAAAACACCGTCACTAATGAAGAGTTTTTGATGTCGATGAACCGGTAATAGAGTACTTACGAGTACTTATGAGTTGCTGCCGCAGCGACTTAGCTTCTGCGAAATAAAAAAAAAGAAATCAACTTTGTTGATTTCTTTTTTATTTTCTGCTTTTTAGCTTATTGATAATTGCTGACAAGATGACCAAAATTCCTTTTAGCTATTTTGCGTAAGTACTTTATTCCCCATCACCCCGCCCAAGTCTCCCGATCCAAAGTCCGATACTGAATCGCTTCGGCTAGATGCTCGATGGTAATATCTTTAGAATTGCCGAGATCGGCAGCCGTTCGGGCGACTTTAAGGATACGGTCATAAGCGCGAGCGGAAAGTTGGAGCTTTTCCATGGATGTTTTAAGTAGGAGAAGGCAAGCGGGATCGAGTTGGCAAACTTCTTGGACAAGGCGCCCAGACATTTGGGCATTTGAAAAAACATTGGGATGGTCTTTAAAGCGTTCTTTTTGGATTTCTCTAGCTTTTAAGACCC
>CAYTLX010000367.1:0-2621 GCA_964438645.1 uncultured Saprospiraceae bacterium
ATGGGTGGAAGCACCACAACGCATGCCGTTGACATAGAGAGAATTCATGAATTCTCTCGATGTCAAGACAATTTATGAATTGTCTCTACGCCGTTCGTTTCAAAAAAAAAAATAAAAAAAATGGGACATAAAAAACCATCATTTATAGAAAAATTGGCTGAAGGAATCGGAATTATCCCGAACCTTCACAAAGACGAAGACGATAATGTCGAACGTCTAACCGCTCCAGGAGAATTGACCAAATTTCCGCCAGGAAAAAAATGGCTCGAATGGACGGAATATGAAGCACAAGATTGGCCTAAAAAAGTCAAAAAGACTTATTCGTTAGTGCCTACGACTTGTTTTAATTGCGAAAGCGCCTGTGGATTGACCGCTTATGTGGACACCGAGACTTTTGAAGTTAGAAAGTTGGAAGGTAACCCTTATCACCCAGGTTCACGGGGGCGTAATTGCGCCAAAGGCCCAGCTACCATCAACCAAATCACTGATCCAGATAGAATTCTATACCCACAAAAAAGAGTAGGGAAGCGGGGCAGCGGAAAATGGGAAAGAGTCTCTTGGGACGAAGTGCTTGACGACCTTTCGGGAAAGATTAGAAAGGCGATTAAGGAACGACGAAATAATGAAATAGCTTATCAAGTCGGACGTCCAGGCCATGAAGGATTTATGGATTGGATTTTGAAAGGATGGGGAATTGATGGGCACAATAGCCACACAAATATCTGTTCGAGTGGTGCGCGTACAGGATACAATCTATGGCATGGATATAATCGTCCTTCGCCTGATCATACCAATGCAAAATTCATCTTGTTGATCTCGGCGCACTTAGAAAGTGGACACTATTTTAATCCACATGCACAACGGATTATTGAAGCAAAGATGAAAGGCTGTAAGCTGGCAACGATGGATCCAAGATTGTCGAATACGGCAAGTATGTCGGATTATTGGATGCCGTCTTATCCTGGCACCGAAGCTGCAGTCTTGTTGGCGATGGCAAAAATTATTTTGGAAGAAGGTTTGTACAACCGTGAATACATGGAGAATTGGACAAACTGGGAAGCGTATATGGAAAGTATTCATCCTAATTCGGAGCAAACCTTTGAGAATTTTATCGAGAAAGTCATTGATGAATATGCGGAGTTTACTCCCGAATATGCAGAGAAAGAAAGTGGGGTGACTGCCGAAATGATTCGTGAAATAGCCATTAAAATTGGTGAAGCGGGTACGCAGTTTGCTTGTCATAACTGGCGTAGTGCGGCTAGTGGTAATTTAGGCGGATGGGGCGTGGCACGTACCTTGCATTTTTTGAGTGTGATTACGGGTAGCGTCGGCACAAAAGGGGGAACTTCTCCTAATAGTTGGAACAAATGGAAGCCCAAAGTACCTTATACTCCGCCACCAGAAAAATTCTGGAATGATTTGCATTTTCCAGATGAGTATCCGATGTCTATGTTTGAAATGAGTCAATTATTGCCGCATTTCTTGAAGGCGGGGCGTGGAAAGTTGGACGTTTATTTTACTCGTGTATTTAATCCAATTTGGACGTACCCTGATGGATTTGTTTGGATGGAAGCCTTGACGGATGAGAGTTTGATTGGGACCCATATCGCATTGACTCCGACTTGGAGTGAGACCGCTTTTTATGCGGACTATGTGTTGCCGATGGGATTGGCGGCGGAGCGTCATGATTTGAATTCGTATGCCACACATGGTGGGGTTTGGATGGCTTTCAGGCAGCCCGTTGTCAGAGAAGCGATGAGACGTGCGGGTAAAGAAGTAGAATATACCTATGATGCCAATCCAGGCGAAGTATGGGAAGAAGATGAGTTTTGGATTGAGTTATCTTGGCGTATAGATCCAGATGGTAGCATGGGGATTCGGAAATATTTTGAATCCATGAAAAATCCAGGTCAAAAAATAACCATTGATGAATGGCATCAATATGTCTTTGAAAATGTCAAAGGCTTGCCAGAAGCAGCCAAAAAAGAAGGCTTGACCGAGCTGGATTATATGAAAAAATATGGTGCTTTTGAGATTGAAAAGTATTCCTATAAGAAAAATGAAAAGCTCCTTTCGGAAAAAGAACTAGAAGGGACGACCACCGATAAGCATGGTACTATTTTAAAAGATGGTAAGTCTATCGGGGTCATGATTGGTGGCAAAGCCATGGTAGGGTTTCCAACACCTTCGCGCAAGCAGGAATTTTACTCTCAGACGATGGTCGATTGGCAATGGCCTGAATATGCGATTCCACGCTATTTGAAGAGTCATATCCATGAAGATGTGTTGGATAAAGAGAAAGGCGAATATGTTTTGGTTCCTACTTTTAGATTACCAACTTTGATTCACTCCCGTTCGGGAAATGCCAAGTGGCTATACGAAATCGCCAATAGAAATCCTGTTTGGATGCACCCACAAGAAGCCAATCGCTTTGGCTTAAAAACGGGAGATTTGATTAAATTGCATACGGATATAGGCTATTTTGTCGACAAAGTATGGGTCACGGAAGGGATGAAACCTGGTGTAGTTGCTGTTTCGCATCACCTTGGTAGATGGCGCAGACCAGAAGACAAAGTCGGTAATCGTTGGGCAACCAATACCGTGAAAATTGATAACGACGG
>CAYTLX010000368.1:0-2620 GCA_964438645.1 uncultured Saprospiraceae bacterium
TATAACAAAGATTAGCTTAAATCACCACAAAGACCCTATCTCAATAACGGCGGGGCTTTTCAAGTACCGAAGGTTGAGCAGATGACTTCATGACAGCGGTAGCAACGCAGCGGGCGGTAGCAGAACTCCGTAGCACTCCTAAATCACATTTGCGCCTTCACAGAAAGCACAACGGCAATAACGAGAAAGACTATATTGGGGAGCCACACTCCGTAAACGGCAGGAAAACTACTATTAAAAGCAAAAGTCGCACTAAACTTCGACACAAAAATAAACATGGCTCCCAAGCCGATGCCTATCGCTAGGTGCAACCCCATGCCACCACGCACTTTTCGTGCAGATACGGCCACACCTATCAAGGTCAAAATAATAATGCTAAATGGCTCTGACGTTCTGCGAAGGACTTCTATTTCAAACTTCTTGGGAGTCCCCAAGCCCCTTTTTTTCTCCTTAGCGATGGCGGCTTTCAGTTCTTTGGTGGACATCTGCTCCTTTGCATTCAAATACTGTACAAAGTCATTCGGAGTCAAATTAATCAAGGTATCCATCTTTTTGCGCAAGCCTACCTTCAAATATTCCTTTTCACCATCAATGGTGCGAGCTACATAGCCATCTAACTGCCAGTTAGCGGGAGTTTTTGTGGCCAAAGAATCCTTTGCCAACTTACTAGAATCTTTCCACTTCATACGCTTTGCTGTCAAAATATACGTAATGCGATTCCCATCGTATTTTTCTAACTTGACCCCTGTAGCTACTGATTCTTTTTGATTAAATCTTTCGATAAAAATCTTGGTGTGTGGGCCAATAAACATATGTATATTTTCCTTTTTGCCCTTATCCTGATGCTTCCAGACATACGTTTGTTCAAAGTTAATTCTTGTTTTATTTCCTTGCGGAACAATAGTGTGATTCGCAATCATCAATAACCCCGCAATAATACCCGCTCCGACCAAATAAGGTCTCAACAATCGCCGATAGCTAATCCCCGCATTTAATACGCTGATTATTTCAGAATCAAACGCCATCCTAGATGTAAAAAAAATCACCGAGATCAACGCAAACAGCGGCCACAACAAGCTATTGATATGCAAAATAAATTTTAGCGTATAGTCAAAAATAATCTGCTTCAACGTCACTGGCTCCGAGATATAAGAATCCACTTTATCCGCAAAATCAATAGCCACCGCTATCAAAGTGAATAATAATACCGTAAAAAAGAAGGACTTCAAGTACTTCTTTAGGATATATCGATCTAGAATGCCAAAAATCATATTACAATCTTTGTGTTATTATCGGCAAAATATGCGCCTTCCATGTTGAAAAAGTACCTGCTAAAATCTCCTTTCGAGCCGTCTTAACTAACCACAAGTAAAAGCTCAAATTCTGCAAAGAAGCAATCTGACCACCCAACAACTCTCCAGACCGAAACAAATGATGCAAATAAGCACGTGTATGCGTCTGTGATGGTATCGAAGCAACTTGGTCATCTATAACGGTAAAATCTTTTTTAAATTTGGCATTTTTTATATTCATCACGCCATGGCTAGTGTATATCATCCCATGGCGTGCATTACGAGTCGGTAGCACACAATCAAACATATCCACCCCCAAGGCAATGGATTCGATTATATTTTCAGGCTTACCAACCCCCATCAAATACCGCGGCTTGTCCTTGGGCAAATGCTCACAGACCAATCCCGTCATTTCATACATCTCTTCATGCGGCTCGCCTACCGACAAACCACCAATGGCATTCATCGGGGCATCTTGATCCGCTATGAATTTTGCGGAAGCGACTCTTAAATCTTTATACGTACTTCCTTGAACAATGGGTGACAATATTTGATGATAATCATACAAAGGTTCTGTTTGAGAAAAATGACTAATACACCTTTTTAACCAACGATGCGTCATTTCCATAGAGTTTTTTGCATACCCATATTCACAAGGATAAGGAGTGCACTCATCAAACGCCATGATAATATCCGCCCCTATGACTCGCTGTATATCCATCACACCTTCCGGTGAAAAAAAGTGCGTAGAGCCATCAATATGAGACTTAAAATTCACCCCTTCTTCCTTAATATCTCGACGGTGACTCAATGAATATACCTGAAAACCACCGCTATCCGTTAGAATCGGCCCATCCCAATTCATAAATTGGTGCAAACCACCCGCTTCTTGGAGTACTTCCAGCCCAGGACGGAGATACAAATGATAAGTATTCCCAAGAATTATTTGGGCTTCTATAGCCGACTTCAATTCTTCGATATGAACTCCTTTTACGGAACCCACCGTCCCTACGGGCATAAATATAGGGGTTTCAATCTCGCCGTGAGCCGTCTTTAAGACCCCAGCTCTTGCAGAAGATTGTTCATCTGTAGCGTGTATAGTAAATGCATTCATGCGGCAAAGCTAAGCAAAAGCAGACTATTGCGCTTAGCTATTACCCATTTTATCATTCAACTTTGCATATTCATGCTTTTAATTTCTCCCCCTAAAACACCACCGTACTTGACCCAAAACTGGGTTCAATTGAACAGCTGAACGCTTGAGTCCGCTCCAAAAAGTCAATATACATTTTTGTTTGGAGATTCCACAAAATTTTATTCTGCAGGCT
>CAYTLX010000369.1:0-2604 GCA_964438645.1 uncultured Saprospiraceae bacterium
TGGAAGCCGCCGCAGGCAATGGATTGTGAAATTTATTTCACACCTTCGAGTAGCGTAGCGATACGAGATTTAGTTTCATCTTCGCAAGACGCAAGCAAAATTTACTATTTGCCACACCGTTCCCGCTTGTAAGGGGAATAAGAAGGGGTTGATATTTGGGGTATTAGGGCGCTACGCTTTTGTTTTGGGGTATTGGGCGGGCACGTTTAAACTAGCGTTTTGGTCAACCTAAAATCATGCGGTTTACTAAACGTTACAAAACTGATTCTCAATCGAGAAGTATCCGTTTATGCCGTTTAAACGAGCGTTTGGTAAACCTAAAAAACATGCGATAAAAAGAGAAATTTGGGTCACCTTTGGAACACGTCCTTCCCCAAATTTGAACAAGCACCTATCCCTTTTTTTGAGATATGGGCAAATTTGACCCTTCCAGAAGGGTACATTGTCTTCTTTGGGTTGGTGACGGGTATTTGGGCAGTTGGTTTTATTTGGCTTGTGGACATGATCGCTGCTTGCGCAAAAATGAACAAGGACCAAGCAAAATTTTCTATTTGCCATACCGTTCCCACTTGTAAGGGGAATAAGAAGGGGTTGTTGAATGCGATAAATAGGAAATTTTGCGTCACTCTTATTGGGATATTAGGGCGCTATGCTTTTGTTTTGGGGTATTGGGTGGGCACGTTATTGGTTCAACTGAACGATTGCACACCTGACCAATTGAACACCTATGCTCCCTTATCTTTTACCGATCAGACTTTCTTTTCAACTCCGAAAATTCCAGCCCGTCCACTTGATTAATCACATAGACTTCCACACGGCGATTTTCACGGCGACTTTTCTCCGTATCATTATCTATCACTGGAAATTGTCCACCAAAACCGACTGTTTCGATGCGTTTTTCATCGATGCCCCGATTCACCAAATAAGCCTTAATCGCTACGGCTCGATCTTTAGACAGCTTGATTAATTGCTCTGCTTTTCCATTAGAATCCGTATGTCCTTCTACTCTAATACGCATGGGCGGGTATTTTTTTAATAAACTTACGAGCTTATTCAGCTCTCTATAAGATTTACGTAAGATTCTATCTTTTGAGCGTTCAAAATAAATAGATTTAAGTTCTATTTTTTTCCCTTTTCTTTTCTTTTTAGTCTTTATGGCTTTTTTCGGTGTTTTTTGCGCCTTTTCCCTAACAATGGGCTTCTTTACTATGACTTTTTCTATGGAAGATTTACTTCCTTCATTAAATACGACCGCTTTATCTTCTGGTAATTCTTCCATGTGCAAAGTGACAAATTGTGCCTTAAAATACATATAATCCATCCGATAAAAAAGATGCGCTTCTTTTCCTTTGTACCCCTTCATCTTGGCCACCAAATGTACTTTTTTCCCTTTGGGTACTCTCATTTTGAAAGTCCCATCTTCTGCCACGGTCACTTCTTTGAATTTCATAAAATTATAGGGGCGGTACATGATTTTTGCGCCAGGCATCAACCAGCCATTTTGATCCACGACATGACCTTCTAAGGCAACAAACTCTTTGCCATCTCCCATCAAATCAATGGTAGGATGCTCGATTTTTACTCTAAAAATATCACTCTTGCCATCTCGATTGGACGAGAAAAACAACATGCCTGTATCAAAATTAAAAACGGGTTGACTTTCATCGGCCTGCGAGTTGACAGGCTTGACCAGAATGGTTGGTTTAGACCAGTTTTGCCAAGTATCATCTAGGCGTATGGTCGAATAAATATTAGAGCCGCCATAGATATCCGAACGATTGGATGCAAAGAACAACGTACGGTTATCAGATGCCAAAAAAGGACTAGTCTCCTTCCAAGATGAGTTGACATTAAATCCCAAATTAATTGGATAGCTCCATTTGCCGGAAGGCCTTAAAAAAGAAACATATAAATCTTGCAATCCTTTTGAATCCGCTCTTTTCATTGACAACAACATCGTCGTCCCATCTCCACCTAACGTCAAGCTTATCTCCTGTCGTACGGCGTTAAACCCTTCAATATCAATAGGTTTGGGAAACTCCCATTGCCCATCTTCTCCTTTTCTAATCACTGAAAAGCCTCCCTGCATGCCCCCTTTCGGAAAAAATTGATTCATCACCACATAGGCATCAGGATTCGGCGTAACCGAACACAGGCTATTTGGCAAAGCACTATTAATAGGATAAGGTAAAGCTTTTACTTTGCCTACTTCTCCGTTTTCACCGAGCTCTGCGACCCAAATATCTTGATTAAATTTGGAATGAATAGGATCACTCATTTGGAGACCAGAAATCTGCTCATAAGTCTTTCTCAATGCCTTCAAATATAGGTTATAAGACATTTTCCAAAACAAATCTTCCCCTTGAAAAAACAAGGAACGATTGTATTCATCTGCACCGACTCTGGTAAAATATAACTGTTTGCCATCTTTGGATAAAATGGGCATAATCTCGTCAAAAGGCGAGTTAACTTTGGGAGATAGTTTTTCGACGACTATTTCCGTCAAGGTATCCTTCTTGACCAAATCTTGGGCAAAGGACAAGCTTGCACAAAAAAGCAGCAAAAACAAAAATTTATATTTGGACATGTTCATTTCAAATAGTG
>CAYTLX010000370.1:0-2603 GCA_964438645.1 uncultured Saprospiraceae bacterium
CCCATTCATCCGCATCCACATAGCACTTTTTTTCTACGTCATAGTGTTTTAAAACAGGTAAATTTAAAGCCCTTAATTGCTCCAACAAGCCATCCCAATGGCGCTTATTTTCGGTACCCGTTAACTGTGCGTTAGTGATAGCATATAGACTTGTGCCCATAATTTTTATTGAAGTACAATATTTGAAAAGCAGTGGTTCCTGCCTTTCAACAAAAGTAGTTAGTTTTTGCGAAACCTGCACAAACAATAAAGCTTACATAAATATATTTTAGGTATCGTAAAGTGGACACAAAATGGATGGCGCACAATCGTTCTCCTTTTTCTAAGGGAGATTTAGGGGATTCCAAACCAAACAAAAAGGCACTCCAAACGGAGTGCCTTTTTAGCTGCTTTTGTAAATAATTTACTCAATTTTCGATGTTAATCAAAATCAAACTTAATCCCTTGCGCTAAAGGCACATCTTTACCATAGTTGATGGTATTGGTTTGACGACGCATATATGCTTTCCAAGAATCAGACCCTGACTCACGTCCGCCGCCTGTTTCTTTTTCACCACCGAATGCTCCCCCGATTTCGGCGCCACTGGTGCCGATATTGACATTAGCGATACCGCAGTCCGAGCCACAACAAGAAAGGAATGCTTCCATCTCGCGCATATCTGTAGTCATGATAGAAGAAGAGAGTCCTTGTGGGACATCATTTTGCATGCGAATAGCATCATCCAGTTTGTCATATTTCATGATATAAAGAATCGGAGCAAAAGTCTCTGTCTTGACGATTGGCATATCATGTGTTACTTCGGCGATACAAGGCTTTACGTAAGAACCCGACCCGTCATATTGTTTGCCTTTTAGGACACCACCAGCGACAAGGAATTTGCCGCCTTGTTCTTTGACAGATTTGATGGTGTTCAAATATTTATCCACAGAGTCTTGGTCGATAATTGGTCCCATGTGATTTTTTGCATCAAGAGGACTACCAATTTTGATTTGCTTGTAAGCTTTCGCCAATTGCTTCTTCACTTTGTCATAGACACTAGAATGAATAATCAAGCGACGAGTCGAAGTGCAACGTTGACCTGCCGTTCCGACGGCTCCAAAGACAGCACTCGTCATGACGACATTCATGTCCGCCGAAGGCGTTACGATAATGGCATTGTTTCCACCAAGCTCAAGAATGGTGCGTCCAAATCTAGCCGCTACAACGCCCCCAACTTTGCGCCCCATCGCCGTACTACCTGTAGCAGAAATCAAAGGAATACGTTTGTCTGTAGTCATGTATTCACCGACAACATAATTACCGTTAATTAAAGTAGAAACGCCATCAGGAATTTTATTTTCCTTGAATACTTCTTGAAGAAGATTTTGACAAGCCACCCCACAAAGCGGTGCTTTTTCAGAAGGCTTCCAGACACAAACGTCTCCAGCAACCATGGCGATCATGGCATTCCAAGCCCATACAGCTACAGGAAAGTTGAAGGATGAGATAATTCCAACCAATCCGATGGGATGCCATTGCTCGTACATACGGTGATTTGGACGCTCGGAGTGCATACTCAATCCGTATAATTGACGAGACTGCCCAACAGCAAAGTCACAAATATCAATCATTTCCTGAACTTCACCTAGCCCTTCTTGCAAGCTTTTGCCCATTTCGTAAGAAACAAGCGTACCTAGTTCTTTTTTGTATTTTCTGAGCTTGTCGCCATATTGACGCACAATCTCACCACGTTGTGGCGCAGGTATATCTCTCCACTTTAGATAAGCTTTTTCTGCTCTCTTGATACAAGCGTCATATTGCTTTTGGGTGGTGACACTTACTTCGCCGATGAGTTTCCCATCAACGGGAGAGTAAGATTTAAGAAATTCTTTGGAGTCATAAGACTTGCTACCTGACCAAGTGCCTGGGTTTTTCTTCTTTAGACCTAGCTTGCGCAAAAATGATGTATTCATGAATTCAAATTTTTATGATTTTTTTACAGCTTTTACACTGAAATGGAGTGCAAAGGTACGGAATGTACTTGGAAAATGTCGTTTTTAAAACAGATTATTGGGTTGACTTTTGTCAATGGCATGTCGGGTCGAACGACCGTTCGGCTTCTATAATGACAAAAAAGGCAAACAACGAAATCGTTGCTTGCCTTTTTGTCAAGATGCGCCCTATACCCTAAAAGCAAGGCGCCCCAATATCCAAATACCCTAGTTAATACCGATAATGTTCAGGCTTATAAGGCCCTTCCTTCGGTACATCAATGTATTTGGCTTGTTCGTCAGAAAGCTCTTCTAACACAACGCCTATTTTTGCCAAGTGTAGCCTAGCTACTTCTTCATCTAGATGCTTAGGAAGCATATACACTTTGTTTTCGTATTGATCTGTATGGTTCCAAAGTTCCATTTGCGCAAGCGTCTGATTCGTAAAAGAATTAGACATAACAAAAGAAGGGTGACCCGTTGCACAGCCTAAGTTGACCAAACGACCTTCAGCCAAGACGATGATGTTTTTACCGTCAATGGTGTACATATCAACTTGTGGCTTGATGGTGTCCTTTGTATTGCCGTAATTTTCGTTCAACCAAGCCATGTCGATTTCATTGTCGAAGTGA
>CAYTLX010000371.1:0-2591 GCA_964438645.1 uncultured Saprospiraceae bacterium
CGTTCATTTTTGATGGCATCTTCTTTGACTTTTTTCCAAAGTTTGGGTTGAAAATCGGACCAATTATGGAAGCTGAAGTAGGTTCTATATCTTTGGGCGGCAATATTTCGTGCAATCATGCCCGCTTCGATTAACAAGGTACCAGAGCCACACATAGGATCTACAAAATTTCTAGAGCCATCCCAACCTGCTTGCAGCAACATTCCTGCCGCAAGGCATTCGCTCAAAGGAGCTGGAAAAGTATCGTCTTTGCGATAGCCACGTTTGTGAAGAGATTCGCCAGAAGCATCAAAGTATAATCTAATATTGCGATCGTTGATGTGCACATGAAAGCGAATATCTGGTTGATAAGTCTCAATGAAAGGGCGCTTTCTGAATCTTGCTCTAAATTGATCGACAATGGCATCCTTTGTTTTCATGGTGACATATCTAGAGTGGTCAAAGATTCTAGAATTGACTACGCTGGATATGGCAAAGGTTTGGTCATAGTGCATGAGTTCGGGCCAATCAACTTTTGACATCTTGTTATAGAGTTCATCGTAAGAATCTGCTCTAAAATTAAGGATGGGTCTAAGAAAACGAGAAGCCACTCGGCTGAGATAATTGGCTTTATAAAAAGTCTCTAAATCCGCATCAAATAAAACGGCTCTTTTTCTTATTTTGATATTTGTTGCTCCGAACTGTTCTAATTCTTGCGCAAGCGTCTCTTCAAGACCTTGGAAAGTTTTGGCTAAATATTCGCCAGAATTGGCTAAAGACATTGTTTTCGTAGTTGTTTTGATAAAAAAAGTGGCAGGATTATGTCCTGCCACTTTTAAGAATAAGGTCTTAAGCTTTGAATGCAGGCTTTAATCTACCTCTGCTTCCCCAAGAAGGAAGACCGTAGGCAAACCCTCTACCAGCATGCTTAAATTTAGCAAGTACTTTTTGCTTATTGACTAACTTCTGTAAGGCACGGTTAATCAATGTCTTAGTCGTTGCATCGTTTTTGTATTCCTTTGCTGCTTTAGCTTTTGCTTTTACGGCAACGAATAAATCACCACTGATCATTCCTTTGCCGGCTTCGTTGATGGCAGTCATTACGAAATTGTCCCAAGCAGTAACAACAGGCTTTCTTCCTGCGTTGCCTTTTCTAGTCGTTTTTTTGGTGACTTTCTTCGCAACTGTTTTGCGCTTTGCGGGCGCTTTTTTAGCAACTACTTTTTTCTTAGCAACTACTTTTTTAGCAACTGCCTTTTTCTTAGCAGGCGCTTTCTTAGCAACTACTTTTTTCTTAGCAGGTGTTTTCTTAGCAACTTTCTTAGTTGTCTTCTTAGCTGTAGCTTTTCTTTTAGCAGGTGCTTTTTTAGCAACAGGTGCATCATCAGGAGCTGTTTTTAAATCAGCTTTCAATGCGGCGATAGTGGTGCGTGCATTTTGAATTTGAAAATTCAATTTCTTAACCTCTGCTTGATAAACTTCGATTAAGTCTTTAAGTTGAGTTTTAGTAAACTTTGCTTTACTCATTTTTTTGCGTTTCATTAAAAAAAAAATTTCGCGCAAAGATAGGTTTATTATTATTATAAAACAAATTTGCGCAAGTCATTGATAAACAGAACGTAATAAAGCTAAAAATGTTTATTAGTGTTAAACTCTTTTGAGATTGTTTTTTTTAATATTGATTGGCTAATATTTTTTTTGGAGTTTGCGGTCTAAAAATAATTAGCTATCTTGCGGGCAAATTCGCAAAAAGTGTTTTTTAAAACTCAAAAAAAAATGAAAATAACGTTGAATCGGTTGGTAATGATAGGGTTACTTGCTTTCGCAACAGGGGCTTTGCCATCTTGCTCGGGGCAAACAAAGAAGGAGACCACTCAGTCTGAAATAGTGGACAAGGAGCATAATTCTAAATACATTTGCCCGATGTATTGCGAAGGCAGCGGCAGTCAAAACCCAGGGGATTGTCCCGTCTGTCACATGCATTACGTGGAGAATAAAGACTATAAAGCACTAAAATAATAGCCATTCATGCACGATATTGAACCCTATTTCAGATGGCGTGACCTATATATCGCTTCCGAAGACCCCCAGTCTCCTTTTTTTGGACAGGTTAATAGTGAATTTGAATTTTCAGACGCTATTTATAATTATGTGATTCATCCACAATGGGATAGTTGTGAGTCGCCCACCTTGTTTTTAAAGGTGTTATTTGTGGATTATGATCGACAATTTGCACTGATTGAATTGTTGGGAGAGTGGAATGATGCCATACAAAATGATGTGATGTTCCTAAAGCGTGAAGTCATTAATAATATGATTGATGCTGAGATTACGAAATTTGTTTTCTTTTGTGATAATCTATTAAATTTTCATGCGGGAGATGATGATTATTATGAAGAATGGTATGAAGAGATTGTCGAAAACGACGGCTGGATTGCCTTTTTGGATACTTTTGATCATGTGGCAGATGAGATGGGAGACGCCATCGCTCAATATGTGCATTTTGGCTCCAGCTTGAATGGTATCCCCTGGCGGGAAATGAAGCCTGAATTTGTCGTCGATGTGGTTCAGGAGCGGCTGATGCTTGCGCAAAAACGTTTACATTAGGCAAT
>CAYTLX010000372.1:0-2587 GCA_964438645.1 uncultured Saprospiraceae bacterium
GTAATATATCAGAGATAATTTTATCATCTTTCCCGACCAATAAAATACGCTCTAATAATTGCTTCTCCAAAGGCAAAACCAATATTTTATCATCGGAGGGTTGACTCTTTTGAATGATTTCTTGAATGTCCCGTTCTAGTCCCTTAAAAAGTCTATTTTTTATTTTTCCAACAAATACAGAGTATTGGATGCGGTCTAATCCATAATAAACCAGTCGCTTGGATAATTTTAGCCGCAAGGCATTGTTACTGATGTCATAACTGATTAGGAGATACATATTAGCGGTAGCTTTTTAGATATGTCGCAACGCTGCCTGCATAACGATGGATGTGATTTTTATTGGTCATCCGCCTTTGCTCAAATTGCCGACGTTCTTCCAGAAAGTCATTGAAGGCGTGTATCACTACTGATTTACCTGCTTTACTCAAATAAAACCCACTCCCTTCTTGGATAAAGTGACGCTCGTCCAAATGCCCATAAAAACACAGATCTATCAATAACCGATCAACCCACGGTCTAAATGGCTCAATCAAGTCATAGACAAAGGAAGGGCGATTATATTGGTCCGCATGCATAATGCCAAAATATGGGTCTAGTCCAGTAGCCAAACTCGCATCGTGTATCACGGAGTAAAGCATACCGTATAGATAGTTTAATGCCGAATTATAATAATCTAATCCCGGTTGACGGCTTCTTTTCGGAAATCGAAATGTCGGTGGCATAGCCTTAGAAATCATCTGTAGATATAGTCTCGCAATGGTACCTTCTTTACCCATAATATGTTGCTTTAGAGTTGTGGCTTCTTTTTGTCGCAACTCTACCTTTGGTGCCAATGGAATTGACCGTATCGCATTCATTGCTTCGCCGATTTTACCCGCAAGGGTGGACTTCCTGTCTTGTATATACTTCAAATTAGCAAGCTGATGATTACGTTTTAGTTCAAATAAATCAATCATCCAGTTGATACCTTCTTGGCTTTCGCAAAAAAATGCCTGATTCTTTCTGATGGTTGATATACTGCCTGCATAAGGGCTTTGAACCGTTGCTTCAACCTTTGCCGAAGGCGAAAAAAAGAAGATAGGTATGCGGTGTTTTGCAGCCAAACGAATAGCAGCGGAACTTAATAGGATATTGCCAGTTACGGCAATACTATCGATTTTGTGCGGACTTATCATCCGAACTTGCTCCTTGGTGGCGACTAAAAAGACATCATTCTTCTTTTTAACAATGATTCCGTTGGTGTCTAAGACTAATTGCATGATTTTTCTTTTTATTCTATTTTCCAAAAGTGGGGTGCATTCCTATCTACTACATCAATGATAGGGGAAGTCCAACCAGTTAACAGAAGAAAATTTATCTGGTGGGTTGAGTGCACGGTCAAAGGCCTTCTCAAGCTCCACATAGATTAAGTCGTATTCGCCTAATACCTTTTCAGCAAAAGCCATGCGACCTTGCACTTGTTGTATATATTTTTCCACCCATTTTGATGGTGGTTGCCCCGCCATAGCTCGTGCTTCCATTACTTTTTGCAATCGATGTATCTCCTCCTTGATTTCTTTTAAAAACTCCGAAGATAAAGTGACTTTTTTACCAAGTTGAAGCCCAGTAACTAGTTTTTCATCTGAAGGTCCATATATTTTTAACTTAGTTTCGTTAAATAAAAACTGATGCTTTAAGGCAATCTGACGTATGGCTTCTATTTCTTCTTCCTTTGGAGCTTTATTCATTGAGAAACTCATGTCATCCGCATATCTTGTAAAAACCCAACCTTTCGCTTTCGCAAAATTTAATATGTCTTTATCCATGGATATGGTGGCAAAATTGGATAATACCGGAGAAGTCGGTGCGCCCATAGGCAATCGACCTTTGTAAGTGGTCAATTGGGTGAGTATTTTCGATAGCTCTTCCGAAAAATTAAAAGGGGGGTGACAGAAAATATGGAACACGTCATCTCGCTTGACATAATGAAAAAAATCAGTCAAATCCATATTCATCAACCATGGAGTATCTAAATGCCGCTCCGCATTACTAACAATATCTCTTGGAGCTTCATCCCGTGCACGTATAATAAACCCAAAAGCCGCTTCCGTCTTTTCAAAAAAATAAACCGCTTGAAGGAAGTTGTTCAGTGTTCGTTGGACTTTCTTGAGTTTTCGGGCAGGGTTTTCGATAGACCTAACACCGCCATTTCGCTTGGGTACCGTAAAAAAGTGATATTGTGGAATACCCGCAATGAGCACTAGTTTAAATAGCCGAAACGAAGTCAGAGCCGCCAAATCTTCCACATAACGCATGCTTAAAAACTTGTCACTACGTTGTTTTAATTTCCTTTTACTTAGGGTCTTCATGGGCTTCGCTTTTTGTGGTGGAATAAGATATAGATAAATCTTCCGTGATTTTGCTTTTTCTTAGCGGCTATCGCCGTTCCTTCCCTTCGAGCGCCGCTGCACTCGCCCCTACGGGATCGGTCAGTCATCCTTGTTTCTACTGGATAGCTCTTCGACTATTGGTGTCTTTGTTGGGTATTGTTGGTAGCGGCTATCGCCGTTCCTTCCCTTCGAGCGCCGCTGCACTCGCCCCTACGGGA
>CAYTLX010000373.1:0-2578 GCA_964438645.1 uncultured Saprospiraceae bacterium
GTTCTTGGTTTGAGAAACCTTGCCAAGCAAAAGCCCAAGCGATAAAAATGCCAAGAAGATCGGTTAAAACTAGTGGTTTCTTAAACCTTTGGTTAGCTATAGATACTTATTCCTTCGATACCAGGCTTAGCAAACTGGTTTTTTTGTGTATATTTGCGAAAGCACAAAAAAACAGCCATGAAAAAACTCTTTAAGATTCTCGGAATACTATTAGTGGTGATCGTATTGGCCTTTGCAGGCTTTTGGTTTTATCTCAAAAGTACAGGCCCCAAATACAGCGGAACGGTTGATTTACAAGGTATTACCACGCCAGTGGATGTACATTTTGATGATTATGGTATTCCCCATATTTACGCAAGTAATGCGATAGATGCTTATCATGCTTTGGGCTATGTGCATGCACAAGATCGACTTTTTCAGATGGAGATGATTCGTCGTTTGGTTTCGGGGCGGTTGTCTGAATTATTAGGGGAAAAGACCTTAAAAAGTGATCGAGCTTTCTTGAATTTAAGGCTGAGAGCCACTGCCCAAAAAGCTGCGGCCAAGTGGTTTGCGAACAAAAATGACCCGATGGTGCAGGAAGCCAATGCTTATTTGGCGGGGATTAATGATTTTATTGATCATGGCAAAATGCCTATTGAATTTCGGTTACTCAAAATTCCAATGAAGCATTTTGAGCCAGTGGATATTTATACGACCATTAATTATATGACTTTGGGATTTACGGCGGGGCTGAATGAAGAGCCTATCGTAACCAAGATTTACCGAAAACTAGGCTCTGAGTATTTGAAAAATTGGAATACAGGGACGGCTGTGATGTCAGATAGTACTCAGCAGCTTTCGCAAAATGAAGACTTATCTTTTTTCTCTCCCACGGAAGCATTGGATGAAATCGGCCTGCCGCTTTGGGAGGGCAGCAATGCATGGGTGCTTTCGCCCAAACGCTCGAAGTCTGGGAAAGTGCTTTTTGCGAATGATACGCATATTAGTTTTTCGCAGCCTTCGGTGTGGTATGAAGCGCATTTGGAGTATCCTGGATTTAGTTTTTATGGCAATTATCTAGCAGGAGTCCCTTTCGGAATAGTAGGGCATACACGTGAATTTGCGTGGGGATTGACCATTTTTCCGATGGATAATATGGATTTATACCAAGAAAAATTGAATCCCGAAAATAAAAATCAAGTTTGGGTCAATGACCATTGGCAGGACATGAATATCGTACAAGAAATCATTCCTGTAAAGGGCGAAAAGGGCATGTATAACGATACCTTAGAAATTCCAATTACTCGGCATGGCCCAGTAATCCATGACGCTAAAGAATATATTGCCAATGAAATCAAAGACCCAATCTCCTTAAAATGGGGAGCGTTGGGAACTGAAACAAAGTTTTTACAAGGAGCTAGATCTTTTGCGCACGCAAAAAACATGGATGAACTACGAGCAACAGCAGGATTAATGGATATTTTGGGATTGAATATCATGTATGGTGATATCCACGGCAATATAGCGAAGTGGAGCTCGGGAAAGATTCCAATTCGTCCAGAACATGTGAATTCTAAGCTGATTTTGGATGGAGCGAGTGGAAAAGATGAGTGGTTGGGTTATTATGATTTTTCGGAGAATCCAAAGATTGAAAATCCAGAGATTGGCTATGTGTCTTCTTCAAATGAAGCTCCTCCTATCGTCCATGGGCGGTTTTATGCAGGTTATTATCCTGCACAGGGACGTATAGGAAGATTGGATAAACTCCTTGCGGCAAAAGAAAAATGGTCTCTCGAAGAGTTTAAAGCCATTCATTTGGATGATGTGTCTGACGTGCATCTGAAAATCGTGGCGGCTATTCTTAAAGCCAGTCCAGAAAAAAGCGACAATGTAGTGCTTAAAATATTGAAAGACTGGGATGGTCATAATGGAATAGGGGACAATGAGCCAGTTGTCTTTACCAAATTGATCTTTAATATTATGAAAGACGCAACTAAAGATGAGCTTGGAGATGCCAGCTTTAATTCCTTTAGAGCGACTTACTTTTTTAAAAATAATTACCAATGGTTGGTGCCTGATGCCGAATCCCCATGGTGGGACAATGTGGATACCAAGGACAAGAAAGAAGATCGAAAAGCTATTTTTGCGCAAGCGATTGATGAAACAGAAAAAGAACTCAAGGCGCAGCTTGGAGATAATCCGCTCAACTGGACATGGGGCAAGGTACATACGCTGACGCATGTACATCCGATTGGACGTAATGAAACCATGAATAATATCTTTCATTTTAATGTGGGGCCTTTTCCGGCTCCTTCCACAGACGGTGTACCTAATAAATTAGGATTTATACCGAATGGTTCTGGGTTGTATCCCGTCAAAAATGGCCCTGCTTTGCGGGTACTCATTGATTTTGCGGATGTGGCTCATTCACAGAGTATCAATCCTACGGGGCAATCAGGCAGTATTTATAGTCCACATTACCAAGATCAGGCACAAATGTATCTTAATGGAAAGTACCGACTCCAAATGATGGATGAGTCAGAAATTAAAGAAAACGGTAAAAAATTGGTCATAAAGTGAGTACTTTTAGTAGCAA
>CAYTLX010000374.1:0-2560 GCA_964438645.1 uncultured Saprospiraceae bacterium
TTTCTATCAGCAAAAGGCGCTGGCGATTGATCCAGATATTCTTAAAAAGCGGGGGTGGCGGTGATGAGTTTTTTGTTCAATTGTTCAAACGTGCAATTGATTGCCAGATGGAGTTATTGCTAGAATATTTTTTTGGTGGGTGATTGGAAGCCTTTGACCCTTGACCTTTCACTTGGTGATATTTGCGGCGCTCTATTGGAACCAATTCGTGAATTGGCTCTAAGGCGATACTCGCTTTACCCTTGACCTTTCAAAAAACCAACTCTTCCCCCAATAGCACCCGACTGTTAGGCTGCCGATCTATTTGTGCAAACAACGGCGTATCCAATGCCAAAATCACGGTGGAGCCCAATTCAAAATAACCAACTTCGGCTCCTTTTTTGACTTTGATGTTGACATCAACGTCTTGGCGGACATTGTCTTTAAATAAATTCTCGGTGATGCTCAAAATAATGCGTCCTACGGCAATGGCTCCAATAATCACATAATAAAAATGACCAAATTCGGATTTTCCCGAAAGGGTAATGTGCTCATTATTGCAATACAGATTTTCGTCGTTGGCAACATTTTTTTCGTTGACAGACTTTAAGATGCCTGGAAAATAACCTATCTTGGTAATCTCCATATCAAAGGGCGCATGAAAACGATGATAGTCCGATGGAGATAGATAAATAGTCACAAAACTGCCTTCTTGGATTGGGACTAGACAATTCGGCAACGCCAAATCAAATTTTTTGCCTTTGATAGTGACACTACCTTTTTTTTGCAAACTGCCACACTCTAGGACATGACCTTCTACGGGGGAGCTGATGCGCCCTTCAAAACTTCGCTGATTGGGCAAGAATTGGCGGGTAAAGAAGGCATTAAAATTAGTTATTTTGTCAAAATCAAAATCATATTCATCCAAATCAACTTTGTAGGAACGAACATACCAGCGGATTAAGCCTCGCAGTAGTGGTTTGGGTACATGGGCATCGGATAACCGACCAACAAAGCGTGAAATGCGCTTGGTATTAGCCACTTTCTGAAAAATCCGCGAAACAAAAATCCGATGTAATATATTCATTAATCAAAAAACTTTAGCAGGGCGGGAAGCAACATAACATCCGCCAAAAAAGCAAATAATACCGTGGCTGCACACAACAACCCAAATACACTGATGGAGACCAAGCCACTTAACCCGATAATCGCAAATCCTATGACTAACGTCAATGAAGTGGAAAAAATAGCCCTTCCAGAAACTTGCATCGCTTCACTCATACTCGCTGCAATTCCCCAGCCTTTTGCCCGAAATAGCTGATAGTGATGAATCAAATGAATGGTGTCATCCATCGCAATCCCTATCATAATTGGCGCCAACATCGCCGTCGATGCATCTATATGCAAACCAAACAGCTTCATGACGATGCCAATCGTGAACAAAGGTAGAATATTAGGCAACAATGCCAAAATTGCGGTCTTAATATCTCGCACAAATATCCATAAAATGATAAAAGCCAGCACCAAAGCAGCCCCAAAGGAAATAAATTGGGATTTTAGGATGTAGTCATTGAGCTTGATATAGAGCGGTAGGTAGCCGTTTATCTTCAATTCTAAGCCCAATTTATCGGGAATGGTCTCCTTAAACACGACAAAAAGACTATCATTAATGGCTCGCGCTTCATGCGTGCCCATCAGCTTCTTTTTTGAGATGATGTTCATCGAAGTTCGAGCCTTGTTGTGAAAACTAAAATAGGTGGCGTCCTCTTCTTGAAGGGCGGTCAATTCCTGCCTTATTTTTGAGCGCAAGCGCGGATTAAAAGCGAAGTATCGTTTTCCAATTTTTTCTAAATATCTTTGAAAACTCACTAGAGAGACTGGATCAATAATCATTTTTCGCTTTACCAACTCATCCTGAAACAGGCCAATTTGCTTAATGGTCTTTGGCTGCGTCACATCTTTTCCATCTTTGCTCTCTACGCTAATATCAAATTTCATCAGTCCATTCGTAGCTTTTTCGATGGCAAAATATTGCGACTTGTAGGAGCCTGGCTTAAGATAATTGAGCATATTGGTGCTTACTTCCAGTGTTGATATCGCATAGCCACCTAGGGCAATTAAAAGCACCGACACCCCGAGAATTAGCTTAGGATACGTGGTGCTCAAGCTATTGACCCATGCGATAACAGATGTCAAACGAATGCCAGATTGCTTCTCTTCCTTGGGCTTAAACCCTAAATAATAAAACCCAATAGCACTTATCACATAAACCAATACGAATGATATCAACAATCCTATAAACGCAAAAACACCTGTAATTCTCAAGGCTGGCAAGGTCGAAAAATACAGGGCAAAATACCCTGCCATCGTACTCACCGTCGTATAAAAACAAGGCTTTATACTTTTGGATAACCCAATCGCAATGTCCTCCGTTTTATCTCCCGTTGCATCCAACTTCAAGTGCCTTACATAAATATTGATGACATGCACAATGTCGCTCAACCCATAGACCATCAGCACGGATGGAATAATCATCGAAATCATATTCAACGGAATCCCCAGCCCAAACATCAATCCAAAT
>CAYTLX010000375.1:0-2556 GCA_964438645.1 uncultured Saprospiraceae bacterium
ATTTTGTTAGTTAGTAAAGGAGGCGGGAATTCCCATCCCTTTAGAAAACATGTCTCTAGATGTCTATTTCCTTGCCGCTTGCGCAAAAAATACTTGGTTTTTGGAGAAAGAAGGTTCTGCGTCGTTTGTAGTGGGTTTTCATTTTTGAAAAATTAGTAAAAACCTAGTGTGTTGATTATCTTTACCATTTAGAAACATAGATTAGCCACATCATTTCTTTTACTCAAATTTCGACAAATAAATCCCCCCAGCCAACTGCTCCAAATAAACAGCCCCATTCTCCACCGCATCATCCAAGCTTTTCGCAACATCCATAATGGATATAATTTTTTTAGCATGAATAGCTTGTAATTCGGTGCTTGTTAGCGCATAGCTTCCAACCAAAAGTAATAAAGGCTTGTTATTTTTTTGCGCAAGCTTAGCTACTTCTCCTACGACCTTACCCGATAAGCTCTGGGCATCAAGTTGACCTTCACCAGAAATGACCAAATCTGCTTTTAAGAGTTGTTGCTCAAAACAAGTCCATTCCATTATCTTTTTGACGCCACTTTGAGTTTGGGCATTTAGGAGTCCGACCAAACAAGCACTCACCCCTCCTGCCGCACCATTCAAATTAGCCGTATGGAGTCCGTATTGCTTGCACAAAAAGGTCGAAAAGTGCTTCATGCCTTGGTCTAAAAGCCTGATTTCTTGGGGGGAAGCGCCTTTTTGTGGTGCGTAGGTGTAAGCGGCACCATTACGCCCCAATAATGGATTGGAGACATCGTTGAGCAGAGTGATGCGCACTTTCGTAAAATCTATTTGGACTAGGGAATCATCAATCTGATTTACTTGACTCAAATTTTTTCCGATAGGGAGTAAAACCAGCCCCTTTTTGTCCAAAAAGCGATACCCCAAAGCATGAGACAATCCCATCCCACCGTCATTCGTGGCACTTCCACCAACAAATAGATAAATAGATTTTGCTCCTTTTTCAATGGCGTCTTTGATGAGTTCTCCTGTGCCAATCGTGCTTGTATTCATGGGGTTTTGCTCTTTTGGCGCAAGCAAAGTCAATCCCGAAGCGACCGCCAGTTCGATAAAGGCCGTTTTTTCCGAAAGGTAATAATGGGCAGGGATTTTACGTCCTAGCGGGTCGGTTGTGGAGCAATTCACGATGGAAAGGGGCAGATAGTTTGCCAAAATATCAATAGAACCATCTCCTCCATCCGCCAAAGGATGTGCGATGATTTCATGCGAGTGGACATGCTTTTTTAATCCTTTGATGATGCTTTCGCAAACTTCATTAGCGGTCATAGAGCCTTTGAATTTATCGGGTGCAATCAGGATTTTCATACAGTGAAGATAGGCGAAAGCCCCCTAATGATTCGTTAATCCCACCAAAAAATCAAGCATTTTGCCTATTTTTCCTTATATTCGCCTATAAAACTGCCTTATGAAAACGTTTTTTCCACTTTTACTGATGTTGGTACTTTTTTCGAGCTCCACTTGTAGTCAAAACAAAAGCACATCTAATCAAGCCACTAGCAAGCCAATGGATATTTTGAATAAGACTTGGTATTTGGAATCTATGACCCTTGCGGGAAAAAGTGAACATCTATTTCCTGCGACGCTAGTGGTTGGTGAACAAAAAATTACGGGTAAAGGCGGTTGTAATAATTTCTTCGGAAAATATGAGCTAGTTGATGATAAAATCACCATATCCAAAATTGGGGCCACACGCATGTATTGCCAAGAAGCCAGCAAATTTGAAACAAAATATCTTCGGGCGCTAGAAAGCGTCACAAGTTATGCCAAAAAGGAAAATAGACTAACTTTATCTTGGGCAGGCGGGGAGTTGATTTTCTCATCCAATCCATTGGAGACCACCGATCAGGATACCGAAGGTACGATTCATGACATAAAATGGCAGTTAAAAGCTATTGATATGCGGGGTGTCGCAAGAGATGTACGCAAGACAAAAGCAGGAATCTCCTTGCTAGTTGGTAAGAATAAGGTCTCTGGTAATGGTGGTTGTAATGATTATTTTGGGCAATTACGGATGGAAGGCAACCGATTCATCGTCTCAGATATCGGTGCGACAGAGATGTACTGTGACGATTCTAGCAAGCAAGAAATGACCTATCTTCGGCTCTTAGAAAAAGTAACTACTTTTCGACTAGCGGGCGACCAATTGATTTTGTCATTTCCTGATGGAACGCTTACTTTTGGACAAAAATAGAAGCCAAAGGACGATTCTGTTTTTGTAACTGTTTAGGTACTCCTACTTCTTAGGCAGAAATAGGCATTTTATGGCAAAAATATGCGGGTAGCTAAATAGTTACCTATTTTTTAGGTTTAAATTTAGATTCTTGCAAAATCTTCTTAGAGTCCTTGAGCGCCATTAATTGCTCAAAAGTAGTCTTAGGGTGACGCTTCATGTACGCTTTAATGATTTGCCAGCCCATATAATTTCCAGTACGCCCTGGAGATTCAGCAGGCATTCCAGAAGACGTTGGGCTAGGGTTGATGAGTTTGCGAAAGTCCTTTTGCTTAGTAGAATAGAGCAAGTCTTCA
>CAYTLX010000376.1:0-2554 GCA_964438645.1 uncultured Saprospiraceae bacterium
GAAAAAGAAAAAGAAATAACTAAGTTTCGGTACAGCGGTTTAGCGGAATAATGGTTTAGCGGATAGAGGATGCTGGTTGCTGGATGCTGGGTGCTGGTTACATTGCATGAAATTCTAAGAGTCCCAGGAAATAAATTCAAGTATCAACGTGCATAATAAAAAAGCATTATCTTTGCCCCACTTTTGCCGCAAGGCCGAAGAATAACAAAAAAAGAGCATATGATAACCTACATTAAAGGAGACATCGCCTTTAAATCCCCATCCTACATCATCATGGAAGCCAATGGGATAGGCTATCGTGTGAATATAAGCCTGAATACCTACTCCGCCTTAGAAAAGGTTAACAAAGGGAAGATTTTAACGTACTTATTGGTGCGTGAAGACGCTCAGACATTGTATGGTTTTGCGACAGATGCCGAAAGAGGGCTGTTTTTGCATTTGATTTCGGTGTCTGGTGTGGGCGCCAATACAGCTCAGGTGATGTTGTCGGCGATGACGCCAGATGAGATACGAGCTGCAATTATAGGGGAACAATTGCCGATACTGACTAAAATTAAAGGCATAGGGACGAAGACAGCGAAGCGGATTATTTTGGACATTAAAGATAAGTTGGCAAAAGAATCAAGTGGGGCGCCTATCGCCGTGACTTTATCAAACAATACAATGAGAGAAGAGGCGTTATCTGCCTTGTTGGCCTTAGGTTTTAATAAATCTATGGCTCAACGTAGTTTGAATCGGATTTTGAAAGCAAATGGCGATGTCGAAAATGTAGAGACATTGATTAAGCTTGCGCTAAAAGAAATGGGCTGATTGGACGCACTGGTTAAGTGTTAAAATTGAAGGCAAAAATGATTTTAGAGACTTCTTTCCGTTTGTGATAGGAGTTTTTTAATAGAATAGGAGATTTTTCTCCATTAGTTTACTAAAATAGGATGCAGACGACTAAATGTTAGAAAGTGTCCAACAATGTAATATACCGTAGTTATGAAGCAAAGCATTATTCTCATTGCTTTTTTGTGGATTTTTGGATTGGACGCACATGCGTCTAATGCTGTGAATAGTTCATTCTGGAAAATGGACTTTTCCATAAATGGCTCCCTTGCCGCCTATGATACTTTGCCGCCACTCAAGGATCGGTTTGGTAATTTTTTGACAGGCTCGGGCAACAATGTGATTGACCTAAAGGATCCTGCCATCGTCGATCAAAACGTAGAATACGACCCCGAAACAGGCATGTATATTATTACGGAAAAGGTAGGTAATGATTTTTATCGACCACCTAGTTATATGACTTTTGATGAGTACATGTCTTGGAAGAGTCAGCAACAACAAAAAAGTTATTTTAAGCAATTGGCTGGAATAAGTGATGGGGCGGATGGTATTTCCGGAAGGTTAGACCCGATAGCTAAGTTTGATTTCAAAAAGAGCTTAATTGACCGCTTATTTGGGGGGACAACCGTAGATATTCGCCCGCAAGGGAATATTGACCTTAGATTTGGGATTGATTACAGCAAAGTAGATAACCCAATCATCCCTATCCGCAACAGAAAAAGAAGCACCTTTGATTTTGGGATGGATATTCGGATGAACGTAACGGGTAAGATTGGCGAAAAACTGACCTTGACCACCAACTATAACACGAATGCCATCTTCGATTTTGAAAACCAAATGAAAATTGACTATAATTCTGATTTATTTAGTGAAGATGAAATTTTAAAGAAAATTGAAGCAGGTAATGTGAGCTTGCCACTGAAAAGCAACCTGATTCAAGGTGCCCAAAACCTTTTTGGGATAAAAACGGAGCTGCAATTTGGCAAGTTGACTTTGACGACCATCCTAGCCAATCAAAAGTCTCAACGCCAAAATATCAAAATTGAAAACGGAGCAGAAGCGCAGGAGTTTGAAGTGCCTATTGACAACTACGACCTAAACAAGCACTTCTTGTTGACGCATTATAACCGGGATCAATTTGAGCCAGCGATGCAGAACTTACCCCAAATCAGGTCCTTATTTAGGGTCTTGAAGATGGAAGTATGGGTCACCAATGACCGAAATCAAACAGATGGCGGAGTAAGGGACATTGTGGCTTTGGCAGATTTGGGAGAGCCAGACAAGCTGGTTACGGTCACTCCTGGTAGCGGCACCAATATTTTAGATATCAATGGAGCGCCATTACCGCATAATGGTGCCAACAACTTATATGCTAATTTACAGGCACACCCCGAAAGTAGAACGATTGACAAAGTGGTCAGCAGTATGCAAGATGGGACTTTTGGGTATCCGTTTGAGCAAGTAAAGGACTTTGAAAAAGTACGTGCCAGAAAATTGAGCCCTTCGGAGTATAACATGAACCCCCAATTGGGTTTTATCTCCTTAAAAATCAATGTGCAGCCCGACCAAGTAGTAGGGGTTGCCTTTGAATATGAATATAACGGACGAACTTATACGGTCGGAGAATTGAGTAATCAAACTCCCCAAGGAGATTCGCTAAAAGTCTTGTATGTAAAGATGTTAAAATCTTCTACCGCTAGGACTGACTTGCCCTACTGGGACT
>CAYTLX010000377.1:0-1312 GCA_964438645.1 uncultured Saprospiraceae bacterium
TAGAGACCAAGAAGAAAAAGATGGGGCATTTGTTTTGATTGGTCTTTGGGACGCTCCGCTTTGGTCTTTGGGACGGGCTATGCCCTTTGGTGCTGCCACAGCGACTTGTTCTGGTCTTTGGGACGCTTCGCTTTGGTCTTTGGGACGGGCTTCGCCCTTTGGTGCTGCCGCAGCGACTTGTTCTAGTATTTGGGACGGGCTACGCCCGAGAAAGATTAAGGCACGATTGAACAATAATCAATAATTGTATTGGCACCGTCACACGGATATTGATAATTAGGCAAAACTTCTTGAATTCCATTACCGTTGTCATACGGCTTATCGTTGCCATTTTCTAATGCAGTGACTCTTGCTTGCTCATTTTGGTCATCTTCAAAAGTATAATACATTAGTGCATCCAAAGGCTTCAAAATGCCTTGCATATCCGAATAAGGTCGTCCATTTCCGTATGGATAGGTGTGATTTGCATTTTGTTGATCATATACATAATAATCTTTGTGGTCATCAGGGATAGAAGTCAACAAAGAATATAAAGTTAAAGGAATACGTGCATCAGTTCCATTTGCGTCATTATTGCCCCTATATCCAAATTGCTCTAAAACGACATTTATATTATTAGGTAAGCCTTTGATATCTGTCTCACTCATATCAAACGCATACCAAGGGTCATACATCATCACAAAACGCCCATTAGTCCCATATCCTAGTTCAGAAAAATGTTTTAATACAGTAAGGGTCATCCCGCCCCCAGCAGAATGCCCAAGAACGCCTAGTTTGGTAATATCAATATTGGGCAGGAGCGTATTTTGTACTGTATTATCGGTACTGTTTAAAAAGGCTGTTATGCCATCGATAGCAAATTGAGCAGTAGTCTTTGCTCCTTGTAACTGATAAATAACCGTATAGCCATGACTCGCAATAAACCTAAATAAAGCATCATATTTCGCTGCTGGAGTCTCTTTTGTCCACCCAGAGATAAAAAAGACAACTGGTGTTTTATGATCCATTGTTGCAATTTCGGCTGGATAATAAGCCGTTGACTTCTCATTAGAGCTCAACGAATAAGTATCCACTTGATATTCACCAGCCTTACCAAACTCAATATCTACTTTTTTGGTAGAATCGTCTTTGGATTTGCAAGAAAATAGCACCGCACCAATTACTAAAAAGAGAAGAAATATTTTTTTCATTTAACGTTGTTTTATGTGAGTCCCAAAAACGCTGGCTTCAGGTTCATTATTATCATTCTGACGGATTTTTTCACGGGCTAAAGCTCATTGTTTTTCACGGGCTAAAGCCCATGTTACTTGTT
>CAYTLX010000377.1:1412-2536 GCA_964438645.1 uncultured Saprospiraceae bacterium
TTGTTTTTCACGGGCTAAAGCCCATGTTACTTGTTTTCCACGGGCTAAATCCGGTGTTACTATTCACTGGCTAAAGCCTGTGTTACTAGCCCGTGTTACATCTAATGTCGCCGCTATCACGCCTAAAGTCGGAGCCAATAACAATCCTAAAACAGGAATCATCAAAAGTAGTAGAAAAATGATGCCGTTGCCTATAGCCATTCCTTTGTTGTTTTTGACAAATCGGACTCGTTCTTTGACATTCATATACCGCTCCATCGTAAAGTCCATATTGCCAAAACCTGCGTAATAGGATTGCACCCCAAAAGTCAACGGCGTAGTAATCACACTCGCTCCAGGGATAAAACTAAGCAAAAACAAACCTATGGTATAACTCAATTCTCTAGTCAAATTTCGCAAGGTTAGCCGAATGCCCCGACTCACATCTCTGGCCATTCTTCGGACACTAAAACCAGGCATTTGGTGATTGGGATTATCCTTATACAATTGCTCTACTTTTTCCGAAAGGATACTCAACATGGGGCTAATCACAATCAAAAGAATATACCGATAAGCAAATAAGCCCGTAATAAAAATCATAATTTTGCCCATCACTATAAAAAACCAATTGATGACGGACTTCCCAAATTCCCAAGGATACCAGCTAGACATGATTCGCCCTAAATTGTCCCCAAATTCATACGCTAATCCAAAAATAATCACACCAAGTATCAACGAAATAATGCCAGGCCCTATCTGCCATCTCCATAAAGTACGCATGTACTTGAAGGCGTCAGAATAAGATTTAATGGCGTTGGTTAATTGTAGGACCATGGTTTGAGTATTTTGTCGGACAATGATACTATATAATTGTGGGATTTTCCCATAAATTCTATAAATGTATCGTTAGAATAGACAAATGTAAAAGGAAAGCAGGAAAATGAAGCAAAAAAGCAGAACATCCGAGATGTCCTGCTCTTATAGGAATATTGCGCCAAATTATATTCAAAGTAAAGGGCTTTTCTATAAAGATGCACCCTTTTTTGGCAATATCTTTTGTTAAAAAAAATACTTCGGTAAAAAAAGTAGAACTCCGACGTAGCCTGCCACGCCTCCAACGTCTTCCTTGATTAAGGCAAAATTTG
>CAYTLX010000378.1:0-2529 GCA_964438645.1 uncultured Saprospiraceae bacterium
AAAAATAGCAAAAACAGGCGCAAAAAGGGCATTTTATGGCAAAAATCTGCGGGTATCTAAACAGATACAGTTTTCAAATAAGCCTTCATCGTGTTTTTCATGAGACCAAGAACCGTCATTGGGCCGACTCCGCCAGGGACAGGGGTCATAAATTCAACTTTTGGCGCAAGCCCTTCATAATCAACATCTCCGACTAGACGATAGCCACTTTTTCGAGTAGTATCTTCTACTCTATTGATGCCTACATCTATGATGGTCGCTCCATCTTTAACCATATCTGGTGTCAAAAACTTAGGGATACCGATGGCGGCAATGATGATGTCTGCATTAAGCGTATGAGATTTTAAATCCTTTGTGCGACTATGCACCAAAGTGACTGTTGAATTACCAAGTTTAGCTTTTCGCGAAAGCAAAATACTCATGGGCGTGCCCACAATATTACTACGTCCAATCACCACGACTTCTTTGCCAGAAGTTTCGATTCCATAATGTGCCAACATTAATAAGATTCCGTAGGGGGTCGCAGGCAAAAAAGCATCCATACCTTGGGCCATTTTGCCAAAATTCATGGGATGAAAGCCATCAACATCTTTGTCGGGATTAATGGATAAAAGGACTTTTTGCTCATCAATATGCTTAGGTAGGGGCAATTGAACGATAAAACCATCGATAGCGTCATTGTTATTCAACTCTTCGATAACAGACAGTAGCTCTGCTTCAGAAACATCGCTTGGACGACGAATCAAGGTGGATTCAAAACCTGCTTGAGCACAAGAACGGACTTTGTTACGGACATACGACTCACTCGCTGGGTTGTTGCCCACCAACACTGCTGCTAAATGTGGGCGACGCTTGCCTTCATTAGCTAATTTATCTGTTTTTACCCTTAACCCATCTTTTAACTGATTAGCGAGTCTTTTACCATCAATAATCTTCATGTATCCATTTTGGACAAAAGTAAGATAAATGAGGACAAAAAAGAATGATTTGGCTCACTAAGTGGAAGAATTTAGTCACAACATAAGGGTCTAGTAGGCGCTAGCAGTCTAATAGTAAATATACCAATTGTTATATAATATAACGTAAACCACTAAAATTCAGTGTTTTATATGGTAAAAAAGAAATTTTACTAATAAAATAAGCATGGATTTTTACCATACATTCCTTATTTATTTCATACCTTTATGGGAAGAATCTAATTTTTAAACTTCAAAAAGGATTTATGATCAAATTTTCATTTACTCGAATCACCCTTTTGTTTCTTTTCGTTTCATTGACTTCGTTTGCTTTTGGACAAAATATCGTCTCAGGCGTAGTCACTGACAGTGAAACTGGAGAAACCGCTATAGGGGCAAGTGTCTTAATTAAAGGCACCGTAAGGGGTACCGTAACCGACGTTGATGGCTCATTTTCGCTTACATCGCATGTTGCGCTACCTTATACACTACAGATTTCTATGGTAGGCATGGAAACTCAATCAATTGAAGTTACAGAGACCAACGCAACGGTCAATGTCGCTTTAAAAACGCAAGCTATTATCGGAAACGAAATAGTGATTTCCGCTTCAAGAGTGGAAGAAAAAATACTAGAATCTCCTGTAACCATTGAAAAATTGGATTTGATAGGGATTCAGCAATCTTCTTCAGCGGATTATTATGATGAAATTAACTCCCTAAAAGGGGTGCGTTCTGCTTCTGGTAGTATGACTTTTACCTCTTATAACACGCGTGGCTTTGCTGCTGTCGCAAATACTAGATTTGTCCAATTAATGGATGGCATGGACAATGCCGCACCATTATTAAATTTTCCTACGGGTAACGTAGTCGGTATTTCTGAATTAGACATCGCCAATGTAGAACTCGTACCTGGAGCTGCTTCGGCACTTTATGGGCCTAATGCTTTTAATGGTATCTTATTGATGAACAGCAAGAATCCTTTTGATTATCAAGGGCTTAGCGCTCAAATGAAGGCTGGACTCACTCAATCTAAGACTTCCCACGACGATTATTCTGACCCTATGGGACAAGTAAGCATCCGTTGGGCTCAAAAAATCAATGATAAGTTTGCCTACAAATTTAACTTCTCTACCCTTCAAGCAAAGGACTGGGTTGCCGATGATTATGAATGGGACAGACCTACCGAAAATGATGGTACCGTAAAAAAAGGAGACCCGAATTTTGACGGGCTCAACCTTTATGGTGATGAGACTCAGATTTTCTTGCCGTTCGCAGCTCCTAGCTTAAATGGTGCCTTGAGCAATGCCTTAGCCTATTCCTTTTCTGGAAATGGTGCAGACCAAGCAAAATACCAGTATTTCAAGAATGTACTATTTCCTACACTCATTGCGCAAGCAGACCCTATTCAAATCACAAGAACGGGGCTCAAAGAAACCGATTTACTAGAAAGCAGAGATGCGACTAGTATCAAAGCTTCCACCGCACTGCATTATAGAATTACTGACAAACTGGAAGCTAGCTACAGCTACCGGTATGGTAATGGTAGTACCGTTTATCAAGGTAGTGAGCGCTA
>CAYTLX010000379.1:0-2522 GCA_964438645.1 uncultured Saprospiraceae bacterium
AATGAGTATTTTAAAGAAATTAGCGGGGGATACGGCCATCTATGGACTGAGTAGCATACTTGGACGGCTTATTAACTATGCCTTAGTGCCTTTTTATACACGGCTCTTTCTCGAAGAAGAATATGGGGTGATTTCCGATCTTTATGCTTGGACGGCACTGGTGATGGTTATTTTTGTTTTTCGGATGGAGACTTCTTTTTTTCGGTTTTACCATAAAGAAGGAGTGGGGGAAAAAGCCTTTCCGACGGCGATGATGAGCGTGGGTTTAGAAGCGGTTTTCTTTTCGGGGCTGATGATTTTGTTCTCAGATTCTATTGCGGAGTGGCTTCACTATCCTGGCAAAGGGCTTTATGTGACCATTTTTGCATTGATTTTGGGTTTTGATGCAATTTCGGAGATTCCCTATGCAAAACTGCGCGCCGACTCCAAGCCGATACGCTTTGCAACTATTCGCCTGACCAATATTATTGTCAATGTTTTAGCGAATTTATTCTTTCTTGTCGCTATGCCTTGGGTGCTCAAAAACTATGATTCGGGGGGCTTATATGATTTTGCGCAAGCAGTCTATCAACCTGAATTTGGGATTGGCTATGTCTTTTTGTCCAATGTCTTGGCTTCGCTAGTTACTTTTTTGATGCTCCTTCCGGAAATATTACGCACCAAATGGGCAATCCATTCGACTTTGTGGAAACAGATGCTTTGGTACTCTGCGCCATTAGTTATTGCGGGGTTTGCAGGCATCATCAATGAAGTCATCGACCGAACGCTCTTAAAGACCCATCTGCCTGGTTCCCTTTCGGAAAATCTCGCCCAAGTAGGGATTTACTCTGCGAATTATAAGATAGCCACACTTCTAGCGCTCTTCACCCAAGCCTATCGCTACGCTGCCGAGCCTTTCTTTTTTGCGCAAGCGAAAGATAAAAATGCTCCTAACGTCTATGCAAAATCCACCTTTTACTTTTTTCTAGCATCGTCTGTGGGCGTGATATTGATTGGTTCTTGGCTGGATATTATTATTTTGATTTTGGGCAAAGGATTTCGAGAAGGATTAGGGATTGTGCCGATTATTTTATTTGCCAATCTATTTTTGGGTATTTTTTATAATATGGCCATTTGGTACAAAGTCAAAGATAAGACTTATGCGGGGGCGATAATAGGGATTATTGGGGCTTTGATTACGCTTGCGCTAAATTGGATATTGATTCCGAAGATGGGTTATTATGGCTCCGCTTGGGCGACATTGGCTTGTTATTTTTCCATGACGGTGATTGTATGGGCTTGGGGTCAAAAGGTCTATCCTGTGCCTTATCCTATTAAAAAAATGCTTGGCTTTTTGGTGGTGGTTATAGCTATTTTAGCGATTAACTTCTATTTCATGCAACAAAAAGAGCACCTTGGCGGCTGGGTATCTTATGGGATGCGGGCTTTACTTAGTTTGGGATTTGTGGGGCGGGTTGCTCGTGTTTTTTTGAGCCAGCTCAACACCTAATTTATTTAACGCATTTATTAATCCTTCTTATTCCCTTTCAAGTGGGAACGGTTTGGCAAAAGTTAATTTTACTTAGCACTTTACTCGAGACGCCCACTCAATACCCTAAAAGGGACGAAGATATGCTCCAAAAGCGTAGCGCCCTAATGCCCATAAGCCTTTTCCTTAAGCTCTCTCAAGAATGGAGACGCAAAGATAAAGGACTGCAAAAATTCATTTTTAGATTGGATGATTTCATCTTTATTGCCTTGCCAAGCCACCTTGCCATGGTGTAAAAGGGCGATATTTTCACCGATGCCCATGACAGAATTCATATCGTGTGTATTGATGATGGTGGTGGTGTTGTTATTTCTTGTAATATCCAAAAGTAGCTCATCAACCACCAAAGATGTCTTGGGATCTAAGCCCGAGTTGGGCTCATCACAAAACAGATACTCTGGATCTAGGACGATTGCCCGAGCAATTCCGACTCTTTTTTTCATCCCACCACTAATTTCGGAAGGATATTTTTTATTAACACCTTCTAGCCCCACCACTTCCAAGCAATAATCAACTCGCTTTTGCTTCTCTCCTGGAGTCATTTTTTTAAACATATCCATCGGGAATCGGATATTTTCTTCTACATTCATAGAGTCAAATAAGGCAGACCCTTGAAATAGCATGCCAATATTCATCCGTACTTCCCGAAGAGATTTTTTGTCTAATTGGGTAAAATTAATATCATCATACCACACAAAACCAGAAGTTGGTACAATAAGCCCGACCAAAATTTTTAGCAAGACCGTCTTCCCAGCTCCACTTCGACCAATAATCAGATTGGTTTTTCCTTTTTCAAAGGTCAACGAAATCCCTTTTAAGACTTCGGTATCTCCAAAGCTTTTGTATATGTCTTCTATTCTAACCATTAGTCGCTTGTTAAAAGTACTACTAGCAGATAATCGGCTAATAAAATTAAAATATTGCTATAGACCACTGCTTGCGTACTCGCCTTTCCAAGATTCACACTACCACTTTTTACATAATACCCTTGATA
>CAYTLX010000380.1:0-2513 GCA_964438645.1 uncultured Saprospiraceae bacterium
GAAATTAAAGAAAACGGTAAAAAATTGGTCATAAAGTGAGTACTTTTAGTAGCAAGCGAAAAATATATATAGCTTTTTTTTGAATTTAATAAAGCTTTCACTATCTTTGTGTTATACACAGGATAGTTGAACTATTAAAATCAAAACAATGGGACTTACCACCAATTTAAAACCTACGCCAGCTACAACTTTGTCAAATACTCAAGGACCAATTCATGCGATCATTTTGGAAGATGAAGAGGATAGCATGGAATTGTTAGTTAACCTTCTAGGGCAGCATTGTCCCAATGTCAATATTGTCGGGACGGGGATTTCTATTGCCGAAGGCGTCAAGTTAATGACAAATCCAAGTATCCACATTGACGTGGCTTTTTTGGATATTCGCCTAGATGATGGTCTTGCTTTTGATATTTTTAATTTCCTGAACAAGGTCTCTTTTGATGTTATCTTTGTGACGGCCTTTGATGAGTATTTTCAGCAGGCTTGTGGGTACTATAGTATAGGTTATATCTTGAAGCCTGTTGATTCAAAAGATTTGGTCAAGGCGGTGGCAAAAGTGAGAACCTACTCTGATCCAGTCTCCCTCGCAAATCACAATACATCCATCACAGAATTATTGAATCAGATGAAACGCCCACAACTTGCGGGAAAGTTTCCCATTCCTACTTCAAAAGGGTATTCGTTTATTGAATTGGATGACATTATTCGATTGGAAGGTTTGGACAATTATACGAAGATTTACACCAAAAATGAGACTTTGATGACCGCTAGAACCATCAAGGTCTTCGATAAATTATTAGAACCACTAAACTTTTTCAGAATCCATAAGCAGCACATCATTAATTTGCGAAACATGAAGCAGTATCTTCGTACCGAAAGCTACGTAGAAATGATTGATGGCATGAATATTCAAGTGGCGAAACGGAGAAAAACTGCATTTCTGAAAATTCTAAAAAGTGGCCCTTTTATTTAATGAAGGACGTACAAAGTTTTTCGCTATACCCTAAATAAGGTATTTTTTTTCAAAATAACATGTAAAATACTTGTAATTTGAAGAGTGAGCGCTTATCTTTGTGGCATCCCACAACAACGTAGCCAAAAATAAGGCTATTTTTAGATTATAATCCACCCAAGAATTCAAACTTGATTTTTCAAGAAACCCGATGCCGAGCCGATTATTTCGGTAGCAGTACCGGTTAAGCCTCCCGTTATTATGGGTGTGGTCATTCTTTTATTACCGATTTCAAAGACAATCCCCCCAAGGATTGTCTTTTTTTGTGTCACTCAACAAAACCAAAAATAATCCACTCCTTTTACTAAATCCGTAGCGTCAAGGTATTTATTCATTTGGGCAACATCATCGGGCGAAGAAATAGCAATAATCACTTGATATTCAGCGGCTTGTAACGAAATGCTTTTTTCCGAAAGGAGCACCTTGCCATAAATATCCTTACCTATTTTGTTCGTATTATTGGTGAGCCAAGAAAAAGGAATCTGTTTATTAATTAATTTTTGCGCAAGCAGCTTCCCTTTTTTTCCAGCACCGATAAGTACCAATTGCTTGCTAGCATCATAGTCTAAAGCCAAAAAATAGGGAACTTTTAAATCAAAAAAATGTCCTGAATACATGGCTACATTGCGGGACGTCCGAGCTGCGTGGTCTCGCCAGTGATGAACCACTTCTTTTACCGCACTTACCTTTAAGCCATATTGATAAAATCGGAAAACTAAATCATAATCTTCTGGATATATGGGCTGCTCAAAAGCACCAATTTTATCCATGTCACTCCGATAAATCATGAATCCAGCCGAAGGCACCACGCACTCCTTATACAAATCTTGATAGTGATGATTGTTTTCGGCTAATTCATTGAGCCAGTTTTGGTAGCGGATATATCCATCCCCTAATTCTTCTTGCGAGAAATATTTAACCTTGCCTGTCGCTACATGCCCTAAGCCTAGTGATTCAAGATGATTCTTAAGTAACTCCAATTTGTGGTTAGGCATTACATCATCCGCATCCATTCGTGTAATCATAGTGCCAGATGCATGGGAATAAGCCGTTTGAAGTGCGGGCACAATGCCTTGACCATCAGACGAATAGACCTGGATTTGTGGAAAACGTTTGGATACTGCCTGCAATATCGCCAAGCTTTCATCCGTCGAGTGATCATCCACAAAAATAGCTTCCCAATTCGTTTCTGTTTGGCTCAAAATGGAGATAAAGCATTCCGAAAGGAAAGGGGCCGCATTTTTGACTGGAATTAGTATAGAAATCATTGTTTAGAGTATTTGTAGGGCGTTCATTCGGCACTTTCTGGGTACTGGCATGTTTTGAATCGTCTTGGGCGGCAGCACTCAACTTCTCAACCAGCAAAGCCCGCAGGGCAAGCACTCAACCAGCGAAGCGACTCAACCAACGAAGTCCGCAGGACAAGTGTCTCAACCAGCGAAGCGACTCAACCAACGAAGTCCGCAGGACAAGTGACTCAACCAGCGAAGCGACTCAACCA
>CAYTLX010000381.1:0-2508 GCA_964438645.1 uncultured Saprospiraceae bacterium
TACTCGCTGCGCTCGTCTCTACATCTTGCAAATTAATTGGCAAGTCCACTCGTTCAGCTTGCCCGACTCAGAGCGATTAGCAAATTTTTGTTCAATTGTGCAAGTGACTGCTTAGATGGAATTATCACTTAAAAAAAATTAGGCTAGTTGCGAAATTTTGGATTTTTCTACCCCCAAATTTGAGTGCGAAAACCAATCTCCTTGGCCATTAGAAAATATAATGGCTCTAAATAGCCCTAAAAGAAGAATCACTGCTAAGATCCATATCCAAAGATTGTTTCCTTTTTGGGCATGTACCGTTTCCAAATATTCAATTTCTTGAAGATCCGCCTCCCGAAAGGATTCATTTTTGCGAGTCAGCTGAGCGTTTTTTTCCAGTTCTTTAAGCAGTTTAACTGCTTGCTCCACATTCTTGTCATCCACATGGATGGTTGGACCAAAATTAGGCAACGGAAAGACGCTCGACGTGCCAGATTCACCTTCTACTGCGGGAATACCTGCTTCTAACAAGGTGTTTAGTACTACACTGGCTTCAGCGCTATTAGTACATCTGTAGATTAGTTTCATGTTTAAACTCGATAATTTTTTCCAAATATATGGCTTTTTTTGTTTTCGAGCTTAGGTTTCCAATTATGGTTGGGGATAACTTCTATTCGTCAGTGGTTTTGCTTTACAAGGTTTAGGAAACCGTTTTTACTTAGGTGCACAAGAAGAATCCGTAGGATTGGCCGCATCAATGATTGGACTAAACATATTGCCCATTTCCATGCCCCGATAGATAAATAGGGCGGCCATAATTAATAGTAGATATGGGATGTACTTCCTAGCTTGGAAGCGAAATTTTTGCCCTGCCGATTGGACAAAAATAGGGATAAAAGTCATCATAGGAAAAGTACCTAGTCCAAAAAAGGCCATAAATATCATGCCTTCTATTGGGCCTGCGGTCGTCAAAGCCCCCCCAATCGCCAAATACACCAAGCCACAAGGCAATAATCCATTGACCAAACCAATAATTAATGCACTAAAAAATGGATTTTTTTTGTGTCCTTTCTCTGATGTTTTAGATGCAAATTGAATGCCTTTACTGATAAGTTTGTTGACCTTGCGGTAAAAAGAAAGATTCGCCAACCAACCATCTACATTTAAGGAAAAAAGAAAAACCAAAATTAAAAAGCCCCCCATAAAAATGGAGAAATAGTTCTGAATCCCCGTCAAATCCATACCCTTGGCAAAGAAACCGACCAAAAAGCCCAATAGCACATACGTTATAGTCCGCCCAAGATTATAAAGAAGCAAGGCGAAAAAAGAAGCTACTTTTTTATCGTAAGATATAGGTATCATCAGGGCTATAGGACTGCACATCCCCGCACAATGCAAGCTGCCTGTCAATCCAATTAATAATGCTGCCCACCATATCATAGTTTCAGGTTTCTGGTTGCTGGTTTCTGGTGCGCAGGACGTCGAGACGGTCGTTCGTCCATCTAGCTAGGATTCTAGTTGCTGGTTGTGATTATAAAAACACGGAGTCTTCAAATTGATATTTTTCCCCATCACTCTCCCACTTTAGCTTCACAATCCAAACACCCCGTTTTAGTCCTTTGGTCGGAATCACCATCTTAGCATCATCCGAAATAGCTAAGGGCATCCGTTGATCCAAGTTATGGTCAGAAGACCGAAATAAGGTCACAGATCCTTTGGCAGAAGAATCAAATTTGGATAGATTAATGGTGATATTCTGCCCATCATAATCCACCTTTACTTTTTCCGCAAGGTTCAAAGTATTTTTGGTAGCATCAATTTCTGATTGATAATCCAGTTCTTTCTGGTAGTAATCAGGTGCGACCAAATTAACGTCATGTTGCCTAGAGACATAGACCATCCCAAGCATAATACACATATAAGTCACATAAATACCCCCTAATGCCGTGCCCCAATTTAATTTCATGATAGTTATTTTTTCAGTTAAGAAAATACCCATTCATTCCTCCCAAATAAAACATCCAAATAGATGTAAAGTTTTATCCCCCCAGCGTCTATTGGGGCCCGATAAAGCTAGTATTGATGGTTTCTATTTGTTTTCCCTCTAAAAAGACGCCCAACTCTAAATCTGTCACACGGCCATCTATGTCCTTTTTGTCTAAAATTATAAAGACAGAACCTTCAAGACGTCCCCCTTTAGTACCAATAGGCGGCACGACAAGGTGATCACCGAGTCCTATAAATTCTAACTTCCCCTTTTTATTGAGTAATTTCACTTCTACGGGAAGCTCTTTCCTAGTCTTATTAGTCAAGTTCAGATTGTAGAGATTTTTGCCATGCTGAGCATCCGCCTCAATATAGACTATACCCCGAGATTTCGTCATATACGCCTTAACAATAGAACGCCCTGCGACCAAATAGCTTAAGAATCCCAATAACGCAACCATTACTAATGAATATGCAATAGATCGTGTAGTAAATACTTGATTGGGTTTGTGCTCCACAATACTATTATAAGAAGCATATCGA
>CAYTLX010000382.1:0-2473 GCA_964438645.1 uncultured Saprospiraceae bacterium
TAGCAAGCAAGAAATGACCTATTTGCAGCTATTAGAAAAAGTGACGACTTTTCGATTGGCAGATAATCAGTTGATCTTATCTTTCCCGCAAGGGGCGCTCATTTTTGGACGAAAGTAGCCGCCGCTGGTCGTCGTAAAAGCCTATTTCCTAGGCTTAAATTTAGACTCCTGCAAAATCTTTTTTGAATCCTTGAGTGCCATTAACTCGGGAAAAGTGGTCTTAGGGTGACGTTTCATATACGCCTTAATAATTTGCCAGCCCATATAATTACCCGTTCGTCCAGGCGCTTCAGCAGGCATCCCCGAAGAAGTAGGGCTGGGGTTGATGAGTTTGCGAAAATCTTTCTGCTTTGTAGAATAGAGTAGGTCTTCATGGACAAAGTGCGACCACATATTAAATTCATTATCTTTACACCATTGGGTCTGAGCCGCCGTGAAATTAAGGAATATACTGTCAGGCGTTGTCGGCAAAAAATGATCCAACAAATAGAGCACTTTACCATTGGAAATGATATAGTCCAAAAACTGCTCGCCCTGCACATCTCCCACTAAATCATTGGCATATACACGCATAGCGTCAGGTACAATATGCTCCGCATCCATCCATCTTTTGATATAATTCGGAAAAATCATCGGGTCATAATAAGGAAAATCCTTGCCCAAATGATAGTCCAAACTTGTGCCTAGTACCGATTCTCCATAAGTAAACCCACCGACGCCAAATTGAGAAATGTAAGTGTAATAAGTGGGCGTTGGTTGATTTGGAAAATAATATTTGACATACTTAAAGGCTTGCTTTAGCTCTTTTCGCTCCTTACTAAAATCCCCAATAATCATCTGAGTAGTGTCATATAGCTTGCGCAAACCAGGGTTTTTCATCGCTAAAAGAAAGTCAATCGTATCGGTTACTTTGACACCAGGAGACACCATGACGTGGATGTACCCTTCTAAAAAATCATGGTGATTCGTCGTGAAATCTTGATAAAAAGCAGGAACTTTTGCACTATCTATATGGTACAATAGGCTGTCAAACCTAACGACTTGTAAGTCAACCTTCACGTTGCGGACATCAGGAATAGGCTCATCTTTTTTACAGCTACTAAAAAAGAAGGAAAAAAACAAAAATAGGCTTGTTCCAAGCAAAAAAATCATAGCTTTATTGGGCAAGACTAGGGAGTTATTGACTTTCATGAAGTGTTTTATTTTAAACATAACTGTTTAGGCGTCCCTATTTTTAGACAGAAAATAGGCATTTTTAAATAGTTACTTTTAAACAAAGGTATCAAATTATGGGTGTTGTACGTACTTAAAAAAGGTAGGTTTTCGTTTGGGGCTGTAAATTCAACGAAAAACACGCCCCTTACATTACATAAAACCGCTATCTTTGGCGTTCGTATTTCAAAATTAGAAAATAAAGACATGAAAAAATTGGCAATAGTTTTAGCGTTTAGCTTGGCTTGTACTTTTTTGGCGCAAGCTCAGGATAGCAAGTTTAGGTTTGGTATTCAGACAAGTCCCGCTCTTAGTTGGCTTTCGACGGATAATAAAAACATCAACGGCAACGGAAGCAATCTTGGCTTCAAGTTAGGTTTAATTGGTGAATATGATATCGCCGAGAATTATTCCTTTACTGGTGGATTGAATTTTGCGTTTAATCACGGCGGTACATTGAAGTATAATAATGGCGGTACCTTCTGGCCTTCAGTTACTTCGGATAACCTACCTGACGGTGTCAACTTAAAATACAATCTCCAATACGTAGAAGTGCCAATGGGCATGAAAATGAGAACCAACGAGTTTGGTTTATTTCGGTTTTATGCGGAGTTGCCTATTTTTACCTTGGGCTTTGTGTCTAAAACGACGGGGGATATCAAGGGCACGACCAACGCAAACAAAGAAAAAGAAAATATCCGCAAAGAAGTAAATGGTTTTACGGTTTCTTGGGGATTTGGATTAGGTACTGAATACGATCTTAGTTCGACCACTAAGTTGGTGGGCGGTCTAGCCTTTCAAAAGTCATTTGTAGATTTAACCCAAAATTCAGGAAAAATAGGGGGCACTACGACAGACGATTCTAAAGCAAATATGAGTGCGCTAACCCTAAAAATCGGTGTGATTTTCTAAAACAACTGCATGAAAAAACGGAACCAACAAATAGCCGATTTTATTGTCGCAGGCTTGGAAGAAGATGTCCAAGGCGGTGACCATACATCATTGGCATGTATTGATCCTAAAAGCCGCTCCAAAGCCAAGCTTTTAGTCAAGGAAGACGGTATCATTGCAGGCGTTGCACTCGCCAAAAAGATTTTTAAGCATGTTGACCCAAAGGCGAAGGTCAAAGTATTGATCAAAGATGGCTCGCCAGTGAAATATGGCGACATTGTTTTTACGGTGACTTGCAACAGTCAAGCATTGTTAAAAGCGGAGCGCCTTTTACTGAATAGTATGCAGCGAATGAGTGGGATTGCCACCC
>CAYTLX010000383.1:0-2461 GCA_964438645.1 uncultured Saprospiraceae bacterium
GGGCTACAAACGACCAAAAGTTATTGACTTTATTGACGAATTACCAAAATCAAATGTAGGCAAGATCTTGCGCCGTAAACTTCGTGATCTTTAAGCTGGTTTCTAGTTACTGGATGCTGGTTACTGGTTTCTAGTTACTGGATGCTGGATGCTAGTTTCTAGTTACTGGATGCTGGTTACTGGATGCTAGTTACTGGATGCTAGTTACTGGTTTCTAGTTACTGGATGCTGGATGCTAATTACAGGTGGCGGTATATACATCCAGTCCAACTTCTTGTGCCCAAAAAATTAAGCATACATGAAGTCAACCTGTCCCTATACCGCTACATCCGAAACTTAAGTAATTAATTTAAAACGTCTAAGCTCATTTTTCTGTATATTTGCGACTTCAACAAAAATAGGCGATGTATAAAGGCAAAAAAGTAGTAGCGGTGCTACCCGCATATAATGCGAATAAGACACTTGAGAAAACCTACAAGGAGATTCCCTTTGACATTGTGGATGATGTTATTCTTTGTGATGATGCAAGTAAAGACAACACTATTGAAGTAGCGAAAGCCATTGGAATCAAGCATGCCATCCGTCATGAGACCAACAAAGGCTATGGCGGTAACCAAAAGACGCTTTACAATAAGGCGCTTGCGCTAAATGCCGATATCATCATCATGCTTCACCCCGACTACCAATATACACCGCAGTTAATACCTGCCATGGTCAACTTGATTGGAGAAGATTTATATGATGTTGTATTAGGGTCTCGAATCCTTGGGAAGGGCGCTTTGGATGGTGGTATGCCAATCTATAAATACATTGCTAACCGCTTTTTGACGCTTACGCAAAACCTACTCGTTAACCACAAGCTTTCTGAATACCATACGGGATATCGTGCCTTCAGTCGTGAAGTACTAGAGTCCATCAACTACAATGGCAATGATGATGATTTTATCTTTGACAATGAGATGCTTTCGCAAATAATCTATGCGAATTTTAGAATTGGAGAAGTATCTTGCCCGACCAAGTATTTTCCAGAAGCATCCTCCATTAATTTCATGCGTAGTTCAAAATACGGCATAGGCGTATTGATGGTCTCACTCAGGCATTTTCTGCAAAGAATAGGGCTCGGCAAGTTTAAGATTTACAAAGGAATTAAGAAACGGACCTAACAGGGTGCTTTTGCCGAAAAATCTGAGCAGATTTTCTAATGACATACAGAATACCTAAAAAAGAAGTGTAAACTATGGTTGCCGACATAGGTAATTGAGTTTATTGGTTTGAAGCGAATAATATCTTGAGTTCGACTATTGAATGTCAGATGACTCCGTTAAAATAACTAAACCATCGTGTCTTAAAAAGTTAATTGGTCTTAAAAAAATCACCAAAACTTTAATTTCAAATTCAATGCATGAACTCCTACTTATAGGACGACAAATATAACAAAATAGTCTAAAGAGTAAGGTCTTTTTTTTATTTTCTCCCTAGAAATGTCTGCTTCCCACCAAATATTGTCAGTAAATACACATTTTGTCATTCGCTCTCTCAGCACAACGATAGCAATTATGAATAAAACATCATACACCTTATGATAAAAAAACAACATACACATAATACCATCTTCACACTTTTTACTCATTAATTTTATATAATTAGCTAATTTACAGCAAGTTGTATCATCCAAATAAATATTATTTATGCACAAATTAAGAAATATGTATCTTTTTTTATCTATTTATTCGTTACTTTTGTACATATAAACAGTCGAATATGATACACAATCTTCAATCAGACCAATTTGCCAAGCTATTTGCCAAGTGCTCAGACTCTGTTTTAGACGCCTTTTTCTCGGCAGGTTCTGTAATGCCATTTCCGAAAGGAAAAACTGTCTTTTCTCAGAATGCTCCAGCTAAAAACATCTATTTCCTGCTAAGTGGTATGGTTAAAATCCATACCATCGGTGACACGGATCAAGTAATGATAAAGGACATCATCTACCCAAGCAACTTCTTTGGCGAAAATGCCCTGTTTAGCTCTTCTGCATCCAATGAATCAGCCATCAGCATCGCTGACCAAACGGATGTGCTTGTTATCCCAATTGATGCATTCAAGATGCTTACCGCCCAGCATCCCATTTTATTAACTATTTTACTTAATGAAATAGGCAAAAAGCTGGTTCAAAAAGAAGAAAAGCTGGCCTCCTTTCACTTTAATGACGCAAAAAGTCGAATTGTCAATTTTATCAAAGAAACCGCTTCCATGGTGGGCACGAAGGTCGGCTATGAGACCCTAATAAAGCACTCCTTTACGCAGCAAGATATTGCCAATATTACGGGGACTTCTAGACAGACCGTCACTTTTGTAATGAATTCGCTAAAAAAGAGCAATATCATTCACTTTGACCGGAGACGTATTTTGATACGGGATTTGAGTTTGTTGTAATTTGTGGGGCTGGGATTTTGTGCAATTG
>CAYTLX010000384.1:0-2444 GCA_964438645.1 uncultured Saprospiraceae bacterium
TGACGGCCTTTTTATCTACGTTGTCGTTGATTTTGTATGCCTTTGTTTATACTCCATTTAAACGCTTTTCTAATATTGCAGTATTGGTAGGAGCGATACCTGGGGCTTTCCCCTTGTTAATTGGTGGTGTGGCCTTTCATGGAGCAATTACGATGGATGCGATATTCTTGTTTGGGATGCAGTTTTTCTGGCAGTTTGGACATTTTTGGGCGATTGCTTGGGTCGGAGATAAGGATTATAAGAAGGCAGGGTATTTACTGCTTCCCTTTGATGGGGAAAAAACCAAGAGAGTCGGGATGATAAGTATGTGGACATGTGTGCCATTGATTTTGATTTCTCTGCTACCTTTCAGAAATAATATGAATAGCCTTGTTGCTTTTATCGTAGTGGCTGTTCTTGGCGGTTTCTTTATGTATAGGAGCTACGAATTGTACCGCGATAATACGGACAAAGCGGCAAGAAGATTAATGTTTGCCTCCTTTATTTACTTGCCAGCAGTATTGTTGGCTTACTCACTAAATGTATTATAATGGCGACTGTACATAAGGATAGAATTGATTATCGGAATAAAATCCATCCGCATAAATTAGCTTTATGGGTAGCATTGGGTTCTATTTTGATGATGTTTGTGGCCTTGACAAGTGCTTATGTGGTTAAGCGTGCAGCAGGCAATTGGTTGGACTTTGATTTACCAAAGATTTTCTACTACAATACCTTTGTTATTTTATTGAGTAGTGTCTTTTTGCAGATGTCCTATAAGGGTTTTCTGAAAGGGAAAGAATATGTCTATAAATATATGCTGGTAGCTGCCTTTATTATGGGTTTAGCCTTTGTGGTATTGCAGTATAAAGGTTGGTTGGCATTACATGAAATTGGTATTGAATTGTCGGGTAATCCGTCTGGCTCTTTTATTTATGTGATATCTGGATTTCATGCTCTGCATGTATTAGGAGGTATTGTTGCCTTGATATTGGCATTAGTATTTGCCTTCAAATTACCTTATAAGCCTACATATAGGCGAAAAAATAGATTTGAGCTGGTATTGCATTACTGGCATTTTATAGGTTTTCTTTGGGTTTACCTATTGCTCTTTTTGTTTACACAATAATAAAATATTTCAGCATGTCTGATCATACAACAGTTGTAGAAGCGCATCACGAAGTGGATTATGGCCAAGCATGGCAAGGTGGCGACCAGCCATTGAAGTCAGGCTATGGTAAATTGATGATGTGGTATTTTTTGCTTTCGGATGCATTTACGTTTTCTGGATTTTTGATAGCGTATGCTGCATTGCGGTTTAGCTCGGCTACTTGGCCTGAAGCCGATTTTGTATTCTCTACATTTCCAGGCGGTTTTCATCACATGCCATTGATTTTTGTGACGGTGATGACTTTTATTTTGATTTTGAGCTCGGTGACGATGGTAAGAGCAGTCCAAGAAGGCAAAGAAGAGAATCAAAAAGGAGTAGTGTTTTGGATGGGATTGACAATCATCGGGGGATTATCTTTCTTAGGGTGTCAAGCTTGGGAATGGAATAACCTTATCAATGAAGAAAGCGTGACCCTATATACCAATCCTTTTAGTAAATATGACGCAGATGGCGTTTATATCAATGCAGATGGGAGCGAAGGAGAGAGCTTTAAGGCGGGTTCAGGGTATCTAATCCATAAGCATCATGATGAATGGGCACCCAAAAAATATAAAGTGACTTCTGGACCAGAAGCAGGTGCGATTAAATCGCAGACCTTTGGACCAAGGGAGTTTGGGGCATTGTTTTTTATTATTACAGGATTTCATGGATTTCACGTTTTTTCAGGTGTTTTGTTTTTGTTGATTATTATGCTGAATGTCATCAGTGGAATATACAAGAAACGAAAAAATGGCTATGAAATGGTCGAAAAGATAGGCTTGTACTGGCACTTTGTGGATTTGGTATGGGTATTTGTATTCCTTGTTTTTTATCTCCTTTAAAAAGAATTATTGATGGCACATTTGACTTACGAAGAATCGAAAAAAGCAGTTGTTAAAGGACTGATATTTCTAGGAATCATTACGGTTGTAGAAGTAGCAATTGCATTATTAGCAAAAGGACACTTGATTGAAGGGTTTCACTTGAATAGGACCTTTTATTCCATATTGATGGCTGTATTTAGTATGGTGAAAGCTTTGTTCATCTTAGGTGAATTTATGCACTTAAAATATGAATCTAAAGGGCTACGTGTTGGATTGGCTGTTCCTTTTATCTTGCTGCTCTGGGGCGTGATTGCCTTTTCTCATGATGGCAGTAGTTTTCAAGAACGAAGAGCACGCTCTGCGGATCAACATCCTGCGGAAGTGCCGCCTGTATCTGAGCATCACGATGTAAAACATCTACCTGAGCACTAATGGGTATTGGTTCTTGGGCTGGCGAAGGGCAGGGACACGGATGGTACGGATGTAGCGGA
>CAYTLX010000385.1:0-2443 GCA_964438645.1 uncultured Saprospiraceae bacterium
AAAAAACGGCAGGCACCGAAGCACCCACCGCCCCTCTTAAAAATCAAAAATCTTAAAACTTATACTTAGCAAAAAGTGCAAAATTTCTTCCTTGTTCTAAAATAAACCCTTGATTCGTTTTAGTATTTTTATACCTAAAATTCAAATGCTCATAATAGGATTCATCCAACAAGTTATTTACGGTAACACCAAGCGTCAAATTAGCAAATAGTACGGCACCAATATTTAAGTCCAACACATCAAATGCAGGAGAAACAACTTCCCCAAAAGCCTTAGACACCTGTGTTTGCTCATGAACCATTCGATAATTAGCGGTTGCCCAATACAAATTAGATTTATATCCAAAAGAAATATTGGACTCCAAAGGGGCAATTTGCGGAAGCGGCTCCCCACTAGCGACAATCTCCCCTTTTGTATAAGCCATATCTGCATTGATGACCCAATGTTTGGCAAAAGTATATCCCAGATACATTTCAAACCCACGCTGTTTCGCCTGATCAAAATTCACAAATCGCTTCACGAATTTAGGATTTTTCCAAGGAGTGAATTTTCGATGTATATTCGTATCTACCACGGCTTCGATATAATTATCCAACAAAGCATAAAAGCCACTCACACCATACCTAAAATCACTAACTTTTCCCGTAAGGGACAACTCCGCCTGATGATTCGTTTCTGGCAAAAGATTGGGGTTACCAAATAGCTCATAAGCATCCGATCCTACGGCAAAGTGATTGATATAGCGCTCAATCATACCTCCACTTCGAGTACCGCGTCCCAAAGACAGTTTTAGCTTCGTTTTGGGAGCAACTAAATAACTAGCAGAGATATTCCCACTGATATTGATATCCTTTTGTTTGTCAATTTTTCCATAATAATTGCTTAATTCCTTCGCAGGCTCTGCAATATTTCCTGTGACAAAATCAACCCTTATACCCGATTGAACGTCCAACTTTTCCGAAATATAAAACTTCCCTTGACCATAAAGTCCAAAATCAGAAATAGTAGAATTGCCCCACACAGAATCAACAAATACCTTCGCAGGATCGAAAACAATCATCGGATTCTTTGGATTTCTCTTCAGAATACGTGTCCGACTTCCCGTCCTGTTGGTGTTCGTCAAATCCGCACCTAGATACAAAAAGGTCTTTTGATTTGGAGTAAGCACCGCTTCTAATTTGCCCCCAAAACTGGTCGCAAAAACAGGTGTACTTGCATCGACTACTTTAAAATTAGGACGGTTTTCATTGGTCATCAAATGATCGACATAAGAATAATAGCCCTTGGCCGTAAACTTAGAGAAGGTAGCATTTAAGTTGCGGTAGGAATAATCCAATCCAGCCATCTGCCCGACGTCATGTGGACTGTCCATTGGCAAACCAGGATGGGCAATATCAAATGTCCCCGAATACCGATAATTCGCCTGTACTCGATTCTTTGGATTAGGATTAAACCCCAATTTAAATGCGGCATCCTTAGTCTCAAAGGAAGCCGGAACCAACTCCCCATTTCCATCCTTATAATCTCCATAATCCCGATAGGAAACATCAAGCATGGCATCATACTTTTTATCAACATAACTAATTGACCCTGTACTACTTACATTACTTCCGTTAGTACCATAACCCAATGACACATTACCATGCAGCCCTTTACTCAATCGCATAGGCCGTGCAGTCACTAGATTAATAATTCCACCTACTGTCGTCCCATATCGCACATCAAAAGGTCCTTTTATTATCTCAATTTTTTCAATCTCTTCAGGAATCACATGTGACGTAATCGGATCCATGTGATTTGGACAGGCATGGACTATTTTTGCCGCTCCATCATACTGGATATTCAATCGATCATATTTAAAACCACGCAAGACAGGCTCTGTGGCATAGTTACCCCGCTTTACTAAGTTCACACCTGGTACATCCCCAAATAAATCATTAATAGTTTTGGCATTTTGTACTTGCTTTGCCGTAGAAATTTTCAGTCCAGAAGCTGCTGATTTTTCAGAAACAAGAATTTCATTAATCACAATCGGTGCTTCTTGCATTTGCAAATTGACTGACTCCACTTTCGTAAAATCACGCTCAATAGGGACAAAACCTAAGTATTCAAATTTTAGAGTAACAGGCAATCCAGCCACATCAATAGAAAATTTTCCATTTTTATCGGTGGTCGTAAAAGTTTGAGCATCATTATCTGTGATTACAACTCCACCAAGGGGCAAAGATGTATCATCAAGTATGATCCCAGAAAAGGTGACTTGCGCTTCCAAATTCGGAAAGACCAAGCAAGTCAAGAGTATTAAGAGAGTGAATATATTTTTCATGTTCAAAAACATTTTATTTTTTTCTTCGAAAGAAAATTATGAATGAGTATTTTTTCCAATCATCAAACAACAATTTACGCAGAACAAATTGCCAAGCCGTGGGCGGCAGCACGTTGC
>CAYTLX010000386.1:0-2418 GCA_964438645.1 uncultured Saprospiraceae bacterium
AAACTTCCATTTTTAACAGTAAAACCCAATTCATTTAGAGTATCTTCTTTAAATATTTCTTCCTTTACAAATCGTTGGTTTAACTTTGGATATTTAGATATTATACCGGTATCTTCTTCTAGGATTAAAAAAACACTTTTCTCTTTTCCCATAAATTTATGTAAAAAGATATCTCTTTCTAAAGGCAGCCATGAGCCACTGTCACCATGTTTACGAAGAACGTTTTCCAATCCGATTTTTTTTGTACAAACATTACATGGAATCTCTATTGGATAATCAGGAATTTTGAAGTTGATTTTCTTAGGAAGAGTAACTAAACCATGTTTTATTTTCCCCAAGACAATTCGTCTATTTCCATCATACACTATAGGCTTTTTACCATGGTATACCACAGTTGGCAATTCGCTAAAATCGTATCTTTCTCCCATTTCTTTAGCTAATTTGGAAAGATTCCATTTAGCTAATTTATCAACGAATGCTTTGTTTACCACTTCTTGATCAGTTGCATCCTTATCAATTGGGTCTCTTGGATTTTCAGTCCAAAGAACAAGATCTTTTATTAGGATGTATTTTATTTCTTGGCTCATATTTTTATTTAATTTAGTGGGCAATATCGCTTGTTCGATGCTGTGCGACCGTAGGGAGCGCAGTATCGACGATGGTTTGTCCCCGTCATCTTCGGTGCAAGACTAACGTAGGTAGGATTTCAATGAACATGTTAATACATAGAAAAAAAAATCCAACGTCCCCATTTTAACATTTAATAGCGAAGGGTAAAAAAGAGATTGTATTGGCTGCATCTTCATGTCTAGCACAAGATACATATAGTTTTTAAAATATCAAGTTTTTTTTGCGAAAGATGTAAAAAAAAACAGTCATCTAGGGGTGTTTTGTTCAAAGTGCTCGGAATGTCTTCTGCCTTTATGGGGGAGCGAAGGGCTTTTAAAGGCCGAAAGCTGAATGATTAGGCCTTGTACTAAATGAGGACAAAACCTAGACAATCATTCATTATAAGTGCGTCACCTTAAATATATATCGTTGACTAGGGGTCTCTACATTGATTTGGTATTGACCTTGGGGCCAACGATTAATGTCTAGTTGAATAGAATGCTCATCTTGGTGGACAATTTTTGCCGTAAGGCGATGACCTAAAATATCTGAAGCCACGACTTTATATTTTTCTGATAAACCTTGCGGCAATTCAAGTACGACAAATTGGGCAGCGGGGTTGGGGTACGGCTGGGCGATGGTGGTTTGTACGCTCGAATTACTCACTAAAGAGTCAATATACAACTCATAAGCTTTAATCAAAAAAGCAGATAAATCTGTCGAAGAACCATCATTAGATTGGACGGTAATCGTCAATTTGGTCACAGGGTCATAAAAGCACAGGGAGCTATAAATAATATAGCCTTGGTGTCCGATAAAGCTTTGAGTACCATTGCTTAACTTCATTAAGCCTAAACCATATTTTATGGCATTTGCAGGAACAAAAGTCTCCATTTTATTCAGACTAGAAGAAGAAAGAATCTGTCCATCTAGTAAAGATTTCATCCATTTTGATACAAGGATAGGCTGAGAGAAATAAGCCCCAGCGGCCCATGCCGACGAGTATATCGAAATAGGGGTCGAGCCAAAAGCATCCATGTCTATTTTGCCGAATCCCGGAAAATCAAACCATACATGGGCAATGTCTCCAGTGGTCGTTTCGTATGGATTTAAAAACAAATCATCTAGCCCAGCGGGCTGCAATAATTTTTGACGAATGACTTCGTGATAGGCTTGCCCCGTCACTTGTTCTATGATTAATCCTGCTAGAAGATAGTTGGTATTAGAATAATGCCAATCGGTGCCTATCGCAAAATAAGGGGCATTGACAAAATCATTTAGAATCTCTTCAGGCTGCCAAACACGTGAAAAATCTTCTTTCATACTATCCAAAATAGAAGGATGCTCAAGAAAATCAAATATACCACTCGTGTGATTCAATAACTGCTTGATAGTGATGGAGTTATCAACATTGGGGAAGGCTGGTAAATAGGTGCCGATACTGTCTTCTATGGACAAAAGTCCTTCTTCTTCTAGTTTTAGGATACAAGCCGATGTGACTGATTTGGAGATACTGCCTATGCCAAGGTACATCTCCGTAGTCATATCTGTTCCTACATGCGAAATACCTGCTGCGCCTGTCCATTCATCCCCATTATCTGCGATGATAGCGGCGGACAATCCTTTGGAGTCCAAGTCGGTCAATAAGGTTTCTAGTGCCAATTGAAAGCTATCCGCAAGTGCCGCATCAAAATTTCCACGAAATTGAACCGTTGGGTGGGTTGGTTTACTGTTAGAAGGTAGAACCAGTTTGGTTTGAAATCGTGGCAGTTGGGTCTCATCTAGAAAAAAGGATTGAGCTTGCGCAAA
>CAYTLX010000387.1:0-2408 GCA_964438645.1 uncultured Saprospiraceae bacterium
GAGACACCCGCATCAATTTCATCAAAAATAATGGTCGGTAGTGGTATCGCTCCAGCGACAAGCGACTTGGTGACTAGCGCCAATCTTGATAGCTCTCCACCTGATGCTACCCCTTGAACGGGTAGTAAGTCCCCACCTTTGTTGGCAGAGAATAAAAAACTGACGTCGTCAATACCTGTCGCACCAAGGTCTTCTTTAGTTTTGAAATCAATTTTTAGGAGGGCATGGGGCATCGATAAGTCTTGCAGCCCTTTGGAAACGGTTTTTTCGAATCCTGGCGCTACCTTTTTTCTTTTATTAGAAAGGGCGGTGGCCTTTTTGGTTAATTGCTCTTTGAGTTTGTCTGTTTCGGTCTGGAGCGTAGCAATTTTATCGCCCAAATCAGTGAAAGTTTTTGCTTGACTAGATAAATCTTTGAAAATATCTATTAGACCGTCCACATTTAAGGCTTGGTGTTTCTTTTGAAGGCGATAGATAAGGTCTAGTCTAGCACGTGTTTCTATGGCTTCTTCGGGACTCACTTCTGTTTCCGAAAGGGTTTCTTCTAGGTTGTCCGCAACGGCTTCAAAATCAAGGATTAATCCATCTAGAATAGAGGCTTGTTCTTGGATTTTGGGTTCAAACTTAGCTATTTTTGCTAGATCTGTAGCGATATTACGGAGTGTGGCTTGAACGGATTTGTCTTCACCACTTAGGGTACTAACCACCTTGCCTAAAGTGGCTTGTATAGACTCTGCATTATCCATTTTTTTCATGGCAGCTTCGAGCTTGGTGTCTTCATCAAGGATGAGTTCTGCTTGGGCTAGTTCATTGATTTGGAAGTTCAGAAAATCTAGTTCTTTGGCTGCTTGGCTATTTTGGGTGATTAGATTGGCTAGTTCTCTTTTCTTGGCGATGTATGATTTGTAATCTTGGGTGTATTTTTTGACCTGTTCTTTGTTTCCCGCAAGGGCATCAATCATCCTAAGTTGGAAGGAAACATCATTGATGTCTTGGGTGTCAAATTGTCGATGTAAATCAATCAAGGCACCCGTTAGCTTGCGCAAAATGTCTAAAGTGACAGGGGTGTCATTGACAAATGCTCTGGATTTTCCGGCAACGGTAATCTCTCTTCTGATAATGACTTCGTCGTCATAATCGAGTTCGTGTTCGTCAAAGAAAGGCTGAAGTTGGTAGGGCTTTACTTGAAAAGTGCCTTCAATGATGCATTTTTTATCCTTTCTGTAAAACATCTTACGGTCGGATCTTTCGCCCATAATTAGGCCTAAGGCGCCCAAAAGGATAGATTTGCCAGCTCCCGTTTCTCCTGTAATAATGGTGAGCCCTTTAGAGAAGTCGAGTTTTAGCTGCTCAATGATGGCATAGTTATGTATGTCGAGACTCGTAATCATAAGAGATTGATTTATAGCGCAAAAGTACTAAATTTTGTTCAATTGTTATGTTGTTCAATTGTTCAATCGAAAAACGGCTATTTCGTTATGTCGTTATAGCATTGCTTCGTTGTTGGTTGTTTGATATTTTGTATGCTGTGTAACTAATTGGTATTCAGGCTTTTAGGGTATATTGCTAAATTGCTAATATATGATTGAAATAAATATTTGATAAACAGTTAATTTTTGACTTACTTTGTATCTGATTTGAGTATTTGTCTGAGTTTGTCGAATTCAGTTGCTTATGCTCTACTTAAAAATTTATGAACAATTCTAACCGAAGATGAGAGCAGGACATTTTTTTATATTTCTTTTTATATTTCTTTTTTACTCAGGAGTCGTGGAAGCACAATTTAGTGTAAAGATTGGCTATGATATTGGTTTCGTTCAGGAAGAGCCTAATGGTATCTTTCGACAAACTCGCCTAGAAAAGCCTTGGCTAAATATGGAAGCGAAGAAGCTAAATAACTTACAGGGTGTCGTCTTTGGAGCACGTTATGAATTGGATAATTTTGCCACCGAATTAGATTTTAATTATGGTTTTTGGACGGTGAAAGGCACTGGGATTAATCCATCGTTGGATAGAAACGAGACTTTAAAATATTCTATGACCAATGGTGCGCTTGGCTTTGGAGTGGAAGGATTATTTGGGAAATTGGGGCTAGGGACTTCGGTGCATTATCACTTTTTCTCTCAAAAGGGAAAGAATAGTAATTCGGGGTCTTTTGTTGATAAGAGCAATTATTTGAGTGAGCGTATATTTTTGGGGCTTTACTTGAAAGGGAGTAAGCATACGGTACTGGCCTTGAGACCTTATATGGATATTCCTTTTGGAAATGTTAATTTGTTTTTTACAGAACGTAATTTGAATGACCGATCTAGTTTTTCGAAAGATGATTTTGACTATAAGCCTTCTGCTTTTGGGATTCAGTTGTTGTTTTTTAATGGGGGGTAGGGTGTCGCTTCGCTCCGTTCAAT
>CAYTLX010000388.1:0-2400 GCA_964438645.1 uncultured Saprospiraceae bacterium
TCATGGTGTCAATACCAGTCAATAAAAAATCACCGCCAAAATATAGGTTTATCGCATTAGTATCAAACACTATTCCCGCAGGGGAAGTCCAAGTAAAAACGACATTTGTATCTTCTGAATAACCGAAGACTTCTATAAAAGGCTTATTACACGTTAACACAAACGAAGTGTCTGGATCCACAAAAATTTTAGGATTTGTATTTTGCGCGATTGATTGATGCACAAAAAAGGAGAAGAAAACTAGGAGTAGATGCTGATTTTTCATAAGAACTAGATTTTTGATTTCTAGCCTTTAGAGCATGTGACTTTAAAAAATGCTGCTTGGAGTCCCGATAAGTCTTTTTTGACTTATACAGAAAATAGGTATTCTTTATCCAATTAAATGATAATTATCGGCCACTCTTTCAGCATTAACGGGACCCCAAGTCCCCAGCCGTAGCACGTTGCGGCGTTGCGTGACACCAAAAGATTCGCACAATTTGACAAAGAATGACTTCATCTAGGTATAAAAAAGAAAAGCCCATCATTTGCATGACGGGCTTTATCTCGGTAAAACTTTGTGTAAATATTAGATTACTCTTACATTTATGGCATTAAGTCCTTTTTTACCCTCCTTGAGTTCAAATTCTACGGCGTCACCTTGTTGGATGTCGTCGATAATTCCAGATACGTGTACAAAGTACTCGCTGTTTGAACCATCTTCAGTAATAAATCCATATCCTTTGGACTCATTGAAGAATTTTACAGTTCCTTTTTTCATGTATTAAACTTTTAATGAGTTGCAAAGGTAACAATAAAATAATTGAATTAGCAATTTTTTTGTAAAAAGATATTTACTACGATGGATAATATCTCTAAAATCGCCTTACTCAACCACATAACTTACTGCTAATGAAGGGTTTATACCATGAGCCATCCCCTTAGACACTAGGGCGCCATTGCTATATATCTGCAACTCAATAGAAGCCAAAGAGTCTTTAGCCCCATATCCAGTGCTAGAAATGGACGCAACAAAGCCTTCCGCAACCAGACCTATCGGAATTTCTATTTGTTTCCCACCAATATCTTTTTGGTGGATACCAACGTTGGTTTTATCCAAATAACTTGCGTCCAAATGCGTAAAATCTGCATTTGCGATCAGCTTGTAGGTGATGTTATAGGTTGGTTTTGGTACTTTGACCACAGATTTGGATGTACTACATCCAGAACAAAAAATAAGGGCAAGAAATGAAAAAGTGTGCAGTGCGTGTCTCATGTATGTGTTGGGTAGTTATTCGTAGAGACCCATCTTTCTAGAAAAAAAAGAAAAGCTCTTTAAATATACTTAGTAGAGTTTCTATCGGAAATAATATCCTTCAACTCTTTCAGCATTTTGTATTGTGCCTTCGGTAGAACCTTTTTAAAGGCTTCTTTGACTACAAAGTAGGTAGATTTCTCCATTTTTGGGAGAAGATCCGATATCTTATCTGTTATAAAAAGGACGTCTTCTTTGACTAGCTTGCGCAAAGAAGGAATCTCATGCCAGTCTGCTTCAATAGCCATCACCTTCGTATCTTCGTCTTCACTACGCTCCAACTCAATAATACTTCCTTGGGCTTTAGCTTCATCTAACGCTCCACCTTTCGGCAATTCCCAATTATCGTCCTCATTCACCAAAAGAACTTCAAGTCCTTTCTCCTTGACCCGATAAATCACTAAAACTACTTTTTCTGCAAATCCCATTTCTAAATATATTACGTTGGTTTAGCGGTAAAAAACCGTACCTAACAACAAAGTAAGGCAATTTTTTTCTAATTACAAAGAATATGCCTTCCGTTTTTTCTTTCCGTTCATATCTTTCTGCTCCAATTCCTTCGGGATAACCTGCTGAAACTCATCCCCCAAAAGCTCTTCAAACAGCTTAATTGGAGCAAGTAAACTATCGGGGCTTATACGCATAAACCTTTGTAAATCACCTGATTGCAAATCTTTCTTGAGCGTCAAAGCATCTAGATTTTCTGTCATCATTTTTTGCACTTCTTCCATGGCAGAAGCAACATCTAAGCTATCTGCATCGAAATTTTGATAAAATTTTAATAGCCCATTCATCGGGATTTGATGGCGTGTTGAATCAGACAAAGTACCCAATAATTGTTTTTGCCTTTCAAAAATTTGATCCATCAATTCCGGCATTTGGGCAGGATTAGGCTCGTCCCCATTTTTTTGCGCAAGCAATGGCATCGTAAGCACCACCAAGAATAAACAAAAAACTCCTTTTTTCATCTTTAAAAGTTTTAATTACCCATACATAAACGACGTAGGATTTAATTTGTTTTATGGGCTCTTTGGTCTTTGGTGCGCTCCTTCGTCGCTTTCCTTTGGTCTTTGGTGCGCTCCTTCGTCGCTTTTGGTCTTTGGGAC
>CAYTLX010000389.1:0-2398 GCA_964438645.1 uncultured Saprospiraceae bacterium
TAATCTAATCAAAATAAATATTGAAAAGCATTTTGATATTTTTGCGAAAGCGAATGACCAGATTAGCCTTACGGCAATGACTGGGACAGGACCTATTTTTCCTTTGACTTGGACTAATGCGATTTTATTTGGGAAGCGCAATGATGATCGTCCACATTTTAGCGGTTTAGGTATTTCTGTTTTTGGCGGTGCTAGATTGACCTTTTGGAATCGTGTATTCTTTCAATATAACTTGGATGTCGGCTATGTAAATGCTTGGGATATTACTACAAGACCAAAAGGACAGCCCGATAGAGCGAGTCGAAAAATTAAGTATATTCAAAAAATGGGCGTAGTTGGATTTACATTTAATCTGAAAAAGAAATAAGGATTAAAGAATATTTATGAGTGCCGCTGCGGCAGTAACTCGTAATTACTCGGTAAGTACTCATCATATTCTAAAGCAAAGCAGCGTCAAGATCGGCTATTAAATCTTCTACGTTTTCGATGCCAACGCTTAGGCGAATTAAGGAATCATTGAGACCCGCGGCAATTCTTTCTGCACGAGGAATAGATGCATGAGTCATGGATGGAGGATGCCCGATAAGAGACTCTACTCCCCCTAATGATTCTGCAAGTGAAAAGAGATGTGTATTTTCTAGGATAGCGTTGGCGGCTTCAAAGGTGTCATCATGTAGATCAAAAGAAATCATGGCGCCAAACATACGCATTTGCTTAGCAGCGATGTGATGATTGGGGTGGGATTCAAAACCTGGCCAGTAGATGTTCTTGATTTTGGGGTGGGATTGCAGATGTTTTGCGATGATTGCTGCATTTTCACAAGCTCGCTGAACACGGATGTGTAGGGTTTTGATACCCCGAATGGTTAAAAAAGAATCCATGGGCCCTGGAGTTGCTCCTGTCGCATTTTGAATAAATCTTAGTCTATCGCCTAATTCATCAGAATTGGTAATCAAAGCCCCTAAAACGACATCGGAATGCCCATTGATATATTTGGTCGCCGAATGAAGCACGATGTCCGCCCCTAAATCCAAAGGGTTTTGAAGATATGGAGAAGCAAAAGTGTTATCTACTACCGTCCAAATGCCTTTTTCTCGGGCAAATTGGCAGATTGCTTGGATGTCGATAATGTTTAAAAGGGGATTGGTGGGTGTTTCAATCCAGATGAGTTTAGTTTTTTCCGAAAGGTACTGCTTTACATTTTCTGCATGAGCCATGGAGATAAAAGTGGATTTGATGCCAAAATTTTCATAAATTTGACGCATTTGGCGGTAAGAACCACCATACAAATCATTGGTAGAGACGATTTCATCACCTGGCTTCAATAGTTTCATGACTGCATCCATTGCAGCTAGCCCACTGGAAAAGGTAATGCCATGTTTGCCATTTTCAAGGGCGGCCAAATTGGCTTCCAAAACGCTACGTGTAGGGTTTTGGGTTCGAGAATATTCAAAACCTTTGTGTACCCCAGGAGACGCTTGGACATAGGTAGAAGTTTGGAAGATAGGGGTCATGATGGCGCCCGTAGATGGGTCTGGGTTGACTCCAGCGTGAATGGTTTTAGTCTCGAATTTCATTATTTGGTTGTTTTATTGTAGGCTGTAAATAAGCAGTGGGCAAAGCTAGGAAAAAGTGCAAAAAAAAACAACTTCTCGTGGAGAAGTTGCCTTTTATCTTAAAATCCTTGACGCCTTGCGACAAAAAGAGACTATTTTAGTTCAAAGAATTAGTAAGGTCTTTACTAGGTTTGAATTTAGCCTGCTTCTTTTCAGGAATTTGGATAGTAGCCCCTGTAGCAGGATTACGACCTTGGCGAGCTTTTCTCAAGTTTACAGAGAAATTGCCAAAACCCAATAAGCGTACATCATCACCGCTTTGCAATGAGTTAGCGATTCCGTCTAATACTGCATTCACAGCATCGGTGGCTTGGGCTTTACTAATGCCACTTGCGTCTGAAACGTGGCTGATCAATTCTGATTTGTTCATTTCTTATAGGTTAGTTTAGAAAATAAGAGTTGCAAAGATATGATGATTTTTCTTAAAACCAAAAAAAAGTCAATAAAATTTGAAAAAAATACGCTTTTTTGTTTCAAACAAATCGGTTTTTACTGAAAAGTTGTATCGCACCTATGGCGCTATGCGCTCCTGGTGAGTTACACAAAAATCGTCAGTATATTGTTACAAAGGTTTTTTTCTACGAAACCAAGCGAGTCCCGTAGGGATGCCGCGATACCATTGTCTTTTTAGCGGATAGTGAATAAAAAAAGAAAAAATCAACTCAAACGACCTAAAATCAGCGCAATGGGTTAGTGAAAAATATAAAAAAAACCGTAACTGTTTAGGTGCCCCTATTTTTAGACAGAAAATAGGCATTTTTGTGTATGTTGAAGCTATTTTT
>CAYTLX010000390.1:0-2388 GCA_964438645.1 uncultured Saprospiraceae bacterium
CTTTTGGTCTTTGGTGCGCTCCTTCGTCGCTGTTGGCTTTGGGACGGGCTACGCCTTTTTGTGGTGTACGTCTCAGGAGTAAGTCGCTGCGGTAGCACCAAAAGCGTAGCGCACCAAAGACGAAAAAAGATGACCCAAATCACCCCACTTTCTTTCAACTAATTTGTCTATTTGCCGTTTTTTATTTAGATTTGTTCCAAATAACGAGCAGTAGTGAAAATAAACGAAAACACAAAGATTTCGGCTCTTCTTAAAGCGCAACCCGATGCCATCGAAGTCATCGCAGGAATTAACAAGCACTTTAGAAAATTGCGCAATCCCATACTCCGAAAAACCTTAGCCCACAGGGTGTCTGTCAAAGATGCGGCTAAAATTGGTGGCGTATCTGTTGACCTTTTTTTGCGCAAGCTACAAGAAATCGGTTTCAATATTGAAGCTGCCGACTCCAAAGCACATCCAACAAAAGCTAACCCAATGAAAACAATTATAGACCTTAAACCTGCACTCATCTTGGATGTCAGACCCGATATCGAAGCAGGTAACGATCCCTTCAAACGCATTATGTCATCCATCAAGAACTTAAGTGAAGGGGACGTGCTCAAAGTCATTAATTCGTTTGAGCCCATCCCATTGATTAACTTACTTCGCCAAAAAGGGTTTGCTGTCGAAGTGGCTCGACCAGAGCCAGGAGTCGTTGTTAGTTATTTCCGCAAGGGAGAAAAAGCAGAAGTGCCTGACGAAAACCAAGCACCGCCGCCGCACAAAGATGATTTTGATCGAGCCGTACAATCATTTGGTGAAAACCTAAAAATCATTGATGTGCGTAGGATGGAAATGCCAGAGCCGATGGTCACCATCTTGTCCGCACTAGAAACTTTGCCGAAAGGACACGGCTTATTGGTGCATCACAAAAAGTATCCAAAGTTCTTGATATCGGAACTTACCACCAGAAACTATCGACTCATCGATAAGCCCATTGATACCAATAATGTCGATTTAATCATTTTTAAGCAAGGATAATGCAGACCAACACAGACAAAGCGCCTTCGCCCGATGTGGTGGTGCCCCATTATGTGGCTGCCGCTGGCGGATTTTTGGTGCTGGGCTTACTCTTGATACTCTTTCGAGCAGATTTACTCGGGCATTATTTTCATCCACATTTATTTGCACTTACGCACGTGGCAGTACTTGGATGGATGACGATGCTTATCATCGGGGCGTTGTATCAGTTAGTTCCTGTTATCCTAAATACGCCACTGTTTAGTGAGCGCATTGCCAAATGGACTTTTTGGGTCTTTTTGATAGGAGTTATCGGATTGTCTATTGGATTTGGGCTGAGCGCTTTGGGGTGGGTCGTCCCAATTTTTGCGAGCATCACTTACATCGGCCTGATGACTTTTTGTTATAATATCATCAAGTCCATAGGTGGAGCCCGCACTTTTAACAAGAGCGCTCAATTTGTCATTTCGTCGATATTTTGGTTATTTTTGACGGCGACATTTGGGCTGATTATGGCGTTTAATTTAGGCAATAATTTTCTAGGCAGCCAAAGTCTGGCTTTCTTAAAAATTCATATTCATCTTGGGTTGATTGGATGGTTTTTACAATTAGTCATTGGCGTAAGCACGACCTTGCTTCCTATGTTTTTTGTCTCACATGCCCAGACGGACAAAAAGCTCAATGCTGCTTTTTGGTTGCTCAATGTAGGACTTAGTCTATTGGTTATCAATTGGTTATCTATCTCTGAGTCGGGGCTTTCTATGGGGGCTTGGGTGATTATCGCTACGGGCATTTTCTTTTATATTTCTTATGTCTATGAGTCCTTTCGGAAAAGAGTACGCAAATTGGACATTGGTATGCAAGTCTCTGTGCTGGCATTTCCTGCTTTGGTTTTACCCTTAGGATTGGCTCTTTTTGTGCTCAATCAAGGCAGTGGCACCATACTCTATGGCATGACCGCACTCACCGTTTTCTTTTTTCCTTTGATTCTTGGGCAGACCTATAAGACTTTACCATTTATCATCTGGCTCGACCGTTATCAAAAATATGTAGGCAAGCAAAAAGTGCTGATGCCTGGAGATTTATATTCTGACACCATCGCCCAAATTCACATGTGGACGTATGGTCTAGGATTAGGGACGATTTTATTGGGTATCGGCTTACGCCAAAATGTACTGCTTTTGGTCGGTGCTTTTTTGTTTTTTGCGACAGCGATACTGTATGCCATCAACATCTATAAAATGGTCAACCACCAAACCCAAATCGAAGAAGCCCCTCAAACAAATCTAGAAAAAGACATCTTGGAAGTCCTTAGAGAAATAATGGATCCAGAGCTAAATGTCAATATTGTGGATATGGGCTTGATCTATGACCTAAAAGTCGATGAAG
>CAYTLX010000391.1:0-2385 GCA_964438645.1 uncultured Saprospiraceae bacterium
GATTTTCCTAATCTTCTATATTCCATAATTGGGGTGTTTGTTCTAGTTGACTGTGAGTAATTATGGGCTTTTGGAGAAAATAAATCTCCTAGACCATTGCAAAACTAGACTTTTTTTTCAACTTTTCCGTCTTTATTATAGTTATGAACCATAATATGTCAAAATCGGATAGAAAATTGAATCTATTTTTAGTACTTGGAACGTTGGTCTTTCTAGGGATGATAGGACTATATGTTATGGAGTTTCCTTATTTTTCTAATACTCGGAATTTCGGGCACTTGGTCCGCAATTCCTTTATTACGGCGGCTATTATTGCGACTGCCATGGTGATATTGGGTTATAGGACGCATTTTTTGGACAAAGGCTCTCTTCGATTACATGTTTTTTTTGTTGCTTCCTTTCTCGCCTTTGCGCCCTTTGTCGGGAGTTATACCAACCGTAAATTTGCCACTGCCCGCCCCTTTTCAGAAAAATATGAGTACATCGGTCAAAAAGGCTATTTTGTGCAGATGTTTGGCAAGCAAAAAGGGCAACCCGCCGATACTTATTGGATTTACTTGCGTAAAAATGGTAAAAACTATGTCTTTCGGACAGAAGGCAAGCTACCCAAAAAAAATGCAGGTACAGGCACCAATGTCCGCTTAGTGATGCGCAAAGGGCTTTGGGGGTTTGTGTATTTTGATGGCCGTAGCTGGGAGTTTATTTGAGCCAACTACTGCTGCTCTTGCGGGCTCAATCGAGTACCTGCTCCAAAGCCTTCAAAGGCTGAATAAACGCCCCTGTCTCCTTTGGATTTCGAGTTGTTTTACCGCTATCTTTCAGGATTTTATACACTTGTTTGGTCGTCAATTTTGGCCGCAACGCCTTCATCATCGCCACTAAACCCGCCACAAACGGCGTCGCCATCGAAGTCCCGTTAAAAGATGTGTATTGATTATTGGGAATCGTCGAATAAATATCCACACCTGGCGCCGCTATTCCCATATCAAGGTCATTGACATAATTGGAAAACAATGCCCTTGTCAGGGTACTATCTACGGCAGTAACCGTAATGACACCGGGGACATTGGCGGGCGTCGTATGGATGGCATTGCGGTTGTCATTACCTGCCGCCACGACGACGATGGCTCCTTTTTTATGGGCATATTTTATGGCCTTTTCATAGGCACGTTGTTTTCTTTGACCTGTGCGCCCACCGAGTGACATCGAAATAACATCCACGCCTGCATCCGCCGCTTTTAGGATACCGTCAATGATGGATTCTTGAGTACCCATACCGTTGGCATTGAGTACTTTGATGGAAGTGATGGAGAAGTATTTATCGGCATTGAGCGAAGCGATACCGATGTGGTTATTGGTCACTGCTCCTGCGATGCCTGCACAATGCGTCCCGTGTCCTACGGGATCATTATTAGAGCGAATCTCGGTGGACAAAAAGTTATCTTTCAGGTCTTCATGCTTGCTATCTACCCCAGTATCCAAAATCGCTAAAACGGCTTTTTTCTTAGTTTTTATCTTCTGCTTGCGCAAAAAAGCGTAGTATGCGTTCATGCCCAAGGCGTCCATTGCCCATTGTTTCGCTACTTCAGGGTCATTGACATTTATTTTTTGCGCAAGCGAAAAATGCGCTTCTCCCGTTGCTTCAGGCCAAAGTGATATTTTTTCATTGGGTTCCAAGGCATTCACATTCGCACTGGCTTTGATGATTTTGCCTACTTTTGTACGCATTTCTGGGGTGTTTTGGACTACGTCCACGATATAATAGTCATCCAGCACCGTTTTGTTCACATCTTTGGGATAAAATGCCCGTCGAATCACCGCCAAGCCTTTTAATCGCAATTTGAATAAATCCATATTGGCATTGGCTTCTAATTCCACCAGCCATTCGCCATTTTCATCCACAGGAATGTCCATTTGGGTTGTTTTTCCCGCAAGGGACTGTCTCATACGGCTTGCGCCAAAAAACTGAAACACCACAAAAAATAGCAGCAAAATCGTCCAAAATACCCGAGTAGTCGGTCGTAAAAACTGAAAAAACCAATTGACCAATGCCAAAATCAATAAATCCCTAAACCCAACAAAAAGCTTGGTATTCAACGGAACATCTGCAATAATTAACAAAACAACATAGGAAATAAAGCCAATAATGAACAACATTCTGGCCATTCCGCTTTTTTGGTCATCCTCTTGATAGTGGTGCCACAGAATCAACCCTAGCGCCGAGACGGCATAAGCCATTGGATAGAAAACTTCAATCATTGCATGTTATTTGTCATAAAAGAGCCCATTCACCCTGTCAACTGAATGGAGTGCAGCGACAAATTTTCATCGCTCCCTATAAAAATACTAAAATTAGGCTTACGTTCGCATCAAAGCAAATTTTTT
>CAYTLX010000392.1:0-2377 GCA_964438645.1 uncultured Saprospiraceae bacterium
GATATTTCAGCATCAACATCGCGACTTAATGTCGTATAATTTTTGATGGCTTGTTCGATTAAAGACAGGTCGCTGTGAATAATAATATCTGCGCGTAATTCACCCAATTTCCTTAGCAAAGTACGCGGTGGTCCATTTTAGCAAGTCTCTTTCCTAAGTAACTTTAGCTAATTTTTTCTTCAGGCGTTTGTTTTCATCATAAATATGTCCGTTGGTTCTATCTGTATTTGTCATAGGTTTTGTATATTTGCTGATTCAGGTATGAAGGGTGTTGCTATTTATACCCAAATCACTAGCAGTTTGAGCAATGGATTGATCAGATTCAAGCGCTCTAACTTGACGGTGGATCCTTTAAATTCTGGGCTGTAGGTGTTTTGTTTTGGTTTGATTATTCATTTTTTGACACACTTAATTTTTAGGATATTATAATCAGTGTGTCCGATTTAGCGTGGCCACTTCATTAAGGATCTATTGTTTCGCCTTGATTATAATAACAAAGACGAAGCTCTGCTAACGCCAGATCCAAATATTGTTTTCAACTACCAAGAGAATCACCTACTACACCTACTAAATGGTATGATTACTCTATGAAAAATGTCTAATCGGTATGCAAATTCTCGATTAATAATATTATTGGATTTTTAGCTATCGTTTCCACGCAAAACCTGAGATAAATAGAGCCTTGAAGGTAGTCCTTATTAAACGTAAAAAGCATATGAATAGGAGAGATTTGTGTTCCGCCCACTTTTAATTATAGCATTATTTTTTTCACCCGTACTGACTCAAGCTGCAGAAAGTAATATGGGACTGACGGGCACAGAACGAGGCATCTATACAGTCCTCATTTTTATCATCGCCTATGTTTTTGTGGTTGTTGAAGAATTTACCCATCTCAGAAAATCCAAACCGGTCATTGTGGCCGCGGCGATTATATGGGCTCATGTTGCCTATCTGGCTAAAACCAACGGTATAGCTACAGAAAGGCTAACCGCAGCGGTTGAGTACAATTTGGTTGAATATGCACAGTTAATGCTGTTTCTCCTGGTTGCGATTACCTATGTTAATACCATGGCAGAAAGAAATGTGTTCAATGTTTTGCGTGATTGGCTGATTGCCAGGCGTTTCAGTTACAAACAACTGTTTTGGATTACTGGGGGCATCGCTTTTTTTCTGTCGGCTGTTGCAGACAATCTCACAACTTCATTGTTAATCGGTGCTGTGGTATTAGCCGTAGGTGCTAAAAGCCCTAGTTTTGTAAACATAGGTTTTATTAATATCGTAGTTGCGGCAAATGCAGGAGGTGCCTTCAGTCCTTTTGGTGATATCACTACCTTGATGGTTTGGCAAAGCGAACATGCAGAATTTTTTGATTTTTTCAGTCTGTTTTTACCTTCGGTAGTCAATTACCTGGTACCGGCGGCTTTTATGTCGGCCGCACTTCCCAGCGGAGCACCAAAAATTACCATAAAGCGCAATGCAGTGGCTTTAAAACCTGGAGCCTTTAGCGTCTGCTTACTGTTTCTTTTGACTATCATTACTGCAGTCAGTTTTGAGCAATTTCTTAATTTACCCCCTTTTCTTGGTATGATGGCGGGTTTTGGACTGTTGATGATTTTTGCTTTTGTATTAAAGGAAAAAGTTGATGGAGAAAAAAATTACGATATTTTTGAACGTGTACGTGAAGCGGAATGGGATACATTATTATTCTTTTTCGGTGTGGTTTTCGCGGTTGGGGGATTAGGGTTCATCGGTTATCTCGAATTGGCCTCAAACGGAATGTATAATGCTCTTGGGACGACTAGTGCAAGTATGCTGGTTGGGTTGCTTTCATCGGTGATAGACAATATTCCTATCGTATTTGCGGTGCTTAGTATGAACCCGGATATGAATTTATTTCAATGGTTACTAATGACATTATCAGCTGGTGTTGGAGGTTCTCTTCTCTCTGTTGGTTCCGCTGCGGGTGTAGCTTTGATGGGGCAATCGCAAGGCAAGTATTCTTTTTTTAGTCACCTTAAATGGACGCCTTATATACTGCTCGGTTTTTTTGCGAGCATTTTTACGCACTATCTTGTTAACTCTTAATTCATTGACAGGTAAACCACTGGTTTGAGCAGTGAGACTATCAAGGCTTTGCCTTTAGATTTAGTAAGAAAAGACATGTAGATTCTACCTTAGAGCTTGGCGGTCCACAAACTAAGGAGACAATCACATGTCATATGAAAGCTTAAGTCATTCGAAGTGGGACTGCAAATATCATATCGTATTTGTACCTAAGTATAGGAAAAAGCATTGTACAGATAGGTCAGGAAATTTTTGGGTCCAGTTTTTCATGATCTTGCCAAACAAAGGAGAAGTAAGATATGAAGTGGCTTCA
>CAYTLX010000393.1:0-2363 GCA_964438645.1 uncultured Saprospiraceae bacterium
TAAAGCGGTGGATAACATTGGCTCCGAGAAACGAATAAAAGGAATGCTGCGCGAATGAAGAAACTCCCTAAATATTTCTTTCTTTGGTTGCTGGTGGGACTACTCTCCTACCCTACGCTTGCGCAAAATACTGATAATGAGCAAGATACAGAAGTCCTTGAAGAAGAAGAAAATTTCTCGCAGGATATTATTGACCAACTGGAACAAGAATATGATGAGCAACATGAAGAATCTATACCTTGGACACCCAACTCTCAAGACGACTATCTAAAGGAAAATTTGTCCAGAAAAGCAGGAGCCAATCAAACCTGGGAGCGCACACGAAAAAAACTAAAATATAAGCAAGAAAAAGAGAAAAAAAGAAAAAAGAAGCAGAAAGATTCACTTAATGGATTTACAGGGCAAGGCTGGGGGCAAGCCTTGCGTTGGGTTTTTATTGTACTTGGTATTATTATTATTTTGGCACTTATCGTTTATTTGGCTCAAGGGGGCAATTTCCGACAGGGACAAAAAATACATGTCGATATCAGTGATGAAAAAATAGACTGGATTGAAGAAAATTTACCCCAAGCCGACGTTCAATCCCCGTTAGATGCAGCCATTGCGTCCAAGCAATACCGAAAAGCCATCCGACTTTACTTTCTACTAATCATCCAAAAGCTGACTTTGGCCGAAGAGATTGATTGGCAAAAAGAAAAAACCAACCGTACCTATATTTTGGAAACTTATAACAAAGATTTTCATAATGATTTTAGGACTTGCGTGCGTATCTACGAGCGTGTATGGTATGGAGAACGCTCCGTTAATGATGATGAATTTGCCAAAATTGAGCCCGTTTTTAAGGAGCTAGCCCATCGTTTTATTATTCAAAATACCAGCCATGCAGAATAATAGAGCCATGACCATCATTCTTCTCGCCTTGGGCGTATTGGCACTTTATCTGGTGCTTCTATTTGCCAATAAAAAATATATGTGGTATGAGAATTATACAGAATCCAAGAAAGACCCCTACACGCTTTACCTTACGGCAAAAATATTAAAAAACTATTATCCAGATCATCATTTTTATCCGATCAAAAAGAGTTTTATCAAAACCTTAGGGAAAAAGAAAGGAGCAAGTGGCAATTACCTATTTTTTGGGGAGCAGTTTTATATTTCTGATACAGGAGTGGACAGTTTACTCGCTTTTGTAAAAAAAGGAAATAATGCCTTTATTGCTTCCAAAAACCTACCTTATCCGTTGATTTTCAAGCTGTTCGATGGAGATGGTTTTTGTGATAACTCAGACTATAGTGGAGAAGAATCTATTTTTGACTCGATTGTAAGCCTAAATTTAATTCATCCTAACCTGCATCTAGAGAAGGCATTCACCCTAAAAACGATGAATCAATATAAAGGTTTTGCCCGTCGTTGGAATTTTATCCCAAGCCAGTACATCTGCGATTCAGGCATACATGCGACGGGTACTATGAACGACCAATTTGTCAATTTTGGCTACATCCCTTACGGAAAAGGGCGGGTTTATTTTCATACTAACCCCATTGCTTTTACCAATTATTTTATGATTAAAGAAACGGGTAAAATGTATTTGGATGGCATTATGGCACACCTTGCAGATGACAATATCTACTATGACATTGCCGCTAGACACCCCATTCTGAACCGAGACAAACGCCGCCAGCAACGACATACCCCAAGTTTTGGCGAACAAGGACCGCTCACCTATATCCTATCCCAAAAACCGTTGGCGATTGCTTGGTATTTATTGATGACCATGGGGGTACTATTTGTCATTTTTAGGGGCAAGCGTAAGCAGCGGATTATCCCCATCGTTGAGAAAAATGAAAATACATCACTGATTTTCATACAAAATATCTCTAATTTATATTTTCAGCAAGGAAATAACAAACAACTGAGTTTACAAAAATTTACCCATTTTCAAGATTTCATTAGGACGAAATATGCCCTTAATTTTAAAAAGAATACATCTGATTTTGCCGCAAGGCTCTCCCAAAAATCAGGAATTCATGAATCAAAAATAAAAGAAATATTAACGATTCATGACAACATCGATAGTAGCACATTTTTGAGTGATGCTACCTTAACAAAATTTCACTTGGCTATTAACCATTTTTACAAAAACTGCAAATAATCGACCATTATGGATGACAATAAGGATTTACAAAACGACTTTGGCCTGCCGCAAGAAGAAGGACAAGACCAAGCCCCAATGGTGCCTAAAGAGCAAGACATTGCGGCTTCATTTACCCAAAATACGCATTTGGACTTATCGCCCATTTTGCGTTTGGCGCAAGGCATACATCATGAATTGGGCAAGGTCATCATCGGACAAAAAGACATCA
>CAYTLX010000394.1:0-2343 GCA_964438645.1 uncultured Saprospiraceae bacterium
GAAGGACTAACTTCGCTCTATCGGGCATGTCATACAATGTGACCCACCCCGTGCACGGGACAATTCGGCTGATGGAATGGTAATAATTGTATTTTTCACGTCAGCCGGGGTCAGTTTCTTAGCCGCAAATTTAGCCAATAAGTCCTTAGCTTTTACTATTTTGAAGCCATTCTTTTTAAATGCTTTTTCGGTGACGATATTTCGGTCATAAGTGATGCCTACTCCAGGCTTAATCGCTACCAGATTGCCGCCATCTGTCCATTGCTCCCGCTCTTGATACGGAGACTCCCCGTCACCCACCATGATAAATTTCATCTTAGGGTTAATTTCCGCCAGCATAAACTCTTTGACACTTGGGTAGTTTACCACCGTGCCGTCCGCCCGAAATACATCCACATAGGAAGACAGACCATCCACAACTATCGGCTTATAACAAACCAAATGATCCTTGCTTATCCGTGTAAAAATCGTATCAATATGCATAAATGAGCGCTCCATAGGAATGGTCACGCGCGCCACATTCTTGACAACACCTTTTTGGAGCAAGGTATCTTTGAGCATATTGATGGCATGTTCGCTTGTACGTTCGCTGCGCCCAATAAGAAAATAGTCCTTGTCCAAAATCATACAATCACCCCCTTCAAGCGATACTTTTTCTCCTTTGCGCGAAGGCGGAAATAGATTGATGTCATTCATGTCAATCAACTTGCCCGCACGGTACATTTCTTGAAATACAGGGTGCGCCTTAAAAATGAATTTGGTCAAGAAATTCTCTCGAAAACGGGCTTCTTTAGCGGCTTTGGTGATGATGATGTGGTCGTTGACCGTCACGGCAATGTCTCTGGTAAAGATAAAATTTGGGATTGGATCAAATAGAATCCATCCTTTTGACGCTAACTCCCCACTGATGAGCGTATCCGAAAGCGCTTGGTCTGACAGCGCCAAAAGAGCTTCTTGAAACTCCAAGGGCAATTCTTCATACGCCAATAATTCTTTGACCATCTGCTCCGTGCCTAATCGACTGGAAGCCAAAGCATCTTTAAGGATTTTGCCGATTTCGATGACGTTTTTATCTCCTAAAAAAGCTTTTAATACTTGCGTAAAAACATCATGCTCCGCCTGCATCGCTTCCAAATGCACAATGTCATCAAATAACAATTCTTCAAATCGTCTAGGCGTCAAACGATTAATCCCATTATCGGGGCGGTGTACAATGACCCGCTTTAAGTTTCCAATTTCGGAAGAGACATTTATCTGGTTCATTCTTAGTTATTTATGCTGTTTCTGCTTGCGCAAAATATAGTACGCTCGAATACTTGGGGATGTTCTAAAACATCGGAGCGATAGGCTTATTACCCAAAATTCCTTCGATATGCTCCAAGACATCTGGAGTCAATACGTCCACATCGTCCAATGCTTTGAGATTTTCTTTTAATTGTGTAAGCTTGGATGCCCCCAAAATGACCGTCGAGACATTAGGATTCTTCAATACCCAAGCCACCGCCATTCTCGGCAACGAAAGCCCCAATTCTTTGGCCAATTCATTAAGTGCATGGACTTTTGGGATACGCTCATCTTGGAGAGCGGCATCCTTGAGCCATTCTAAGCCTTCCATACCTAAGCGGGTCCCTTTCGGGAAATTTTTACGCAAGTACTTATCCGTCAATACCCCACTCGCCAAAGGTGACCAAGTAGTCGTCCCCATGCCTATATTCTTAAATATTTGGCTATACTCTACTTCCATTTTCTTCCGCTCAAACATATTGTACTGTGGCTGCTCCATCGTGGGGCCAATCAACCGATAGTCTTTTGCCACCATGTGGGCTTCCATAATCTCTTGAGCCGACCATTCAGAAGTGCCCCAATACAAAATTTTGCCTTGCTGAATAAGATGATTCATCGTCCAAACCACTTCTTCAATCGGGGTCTCTTTGTCGGGACGATGGCAAAAATACAAGTCCAAATACTCCACTTGCAGCCGTTTTAGGGCATTGTTACAAGCTTCTACAAGGTGCTTTCGGCTCAATCCCGTCTGATTAGGTCCTTTTCGGTGATCCCCAAAAAAAGCCTTGCTAGACACGACAAAAGAAGTCCGATCCCATTTCATTTTCTTGATAATGCGCCCCATGACGATTTCGGACTTACCTTGGGCATAAATTTCTGCATTATCGAAGAAGTTAATGCCATTATCGTAGGCATAACCCATTAATTTTTCGGCAGTATTATTGCCTATTTGCTTGCCAAAAGTTAGCCATGACCCGAAGGACAAAGCACTTACTTTTAAGCCTGATTTTCCTAATCTTCTATATTCCATAATTGGGGTGTTTGTTCTAGTTGACTGTG